>JBCCPD010000041.1:0-15452 GCA_039025075.1 Pseudomonadota bacterium
CGCCGGCGAAGACCAGCGTCGCATTGGCCTGCCAGGCCGCATTCCGCGTCATGCTCAGAACGCCGCCCGCCACCGAAAACGTCGCGCCATCCAGCTCTCCGGCGACGGAGATCGGCGCGACCGGTCCGTCCGCCAAAGCCGAGACGTGCAGCACGAAGCTCGCCCGCCGCGTGCCGTCGCCGCGCTGGGCGGAAATCAGCGCCAGCGCCCCGTCCGCGCCCCCCAGCGCGGCCAGCGACAGCACCTCGCTCGGCGCGCCGCCGTTGCCCGACGCCTCCGCCGCATAGGACAGACCGCCCCGGAGGTCCGACAGCGCGAACGAGTTGGTTCGGAACACGAACCTGCCCCCGCGGCTCTCGACTCTCCCTTCGGCCCTGACGTCGCCGAGGCTGCGCAACACGCCGTCCAACTCGGCCGCCGGCCGGCGGTAGGGCCCGTCGACCGCCAGCCGGTCGAACTCGGGCAGGTCCTGATTGTTGTTTCCGTGGACGTCGATGCTCTGCGTGCCGCCGGTCAGCTCGATGTCGAAATCGGACGACGCATGGCGCGTGACGATGTTGTGCATGATGCTGCCGAACTGGGCCATGTTGGCCCTGATCGCCCGGGTGCAGTGCGGCGAAACCACGTAGTTGTTGGAAATGTCCATGCCCCAGGCCGGCGCCCCCGACGTCCAGCTCGTCCCCGGCACGTCATGGCCGATCAGCACGCCGGCGGAGTTCTCGTTCCCGCTCCAATCCAACGCGTTGTTATAGATGTAGTTGCCGGTGATCTGCATCGACGTCGCCTTGGCGGAGCCGCCGTTGGCGTGAGACAGCACCGCCAGCGCGACTCGTCCTTGGTTCCACTCAAAGGAGTTGCTCTCGATGACCCCGCCATGGGGGTTGCAGAACACCGCGCCCACCTGACGATTGTGGTCCACCGTGTTGCCCGAAAAATCGATGTGCGTCGCGTCCGTCGTGTCGCCGATCACCACGCCCGTCTGGCAGGCGTAGAACCGGTTGTCGCGGAACGCCGTGGCCCAGACGGTGGAGCCTCGGCCCACCCAGACGCCGATGCTCCGCCGCACGCGGCCGTCGAACACGCAGCCGGTGACGCGCCAGCTCGCGGTGCGCCACATCTCCAGCATCGGCTTGGGCAGCCAGTTCGACTGATCGGCCGAGTCGATCAGCGTCAGGTTCTCCATGACGCCGTGGCGCACCGTTTCGGAACCGTCGCCCTTCCTCACCCGTAAGGTGCAACCGGCGAACATCCGCAAGCCGCCGGAATTCTGGCCCCCGCGCACGTGGAAGGTCTCGTCCAGCTCGATGTCCTCGAAGACCGCATGGCGCTTGGTGATCTCGAGCACCCTCTGCGTGCTGACCGCGCAGCGGAAGGCGTCGCGGATCGCTTCGGTCTCGTCCGTCTCAGCGTCGCCGACCACGGCCCCGAACATCTCCGGGCGCAGGATCGGCTCGTCCAGTTCCCACCAAGTCCCGTCGGCGGTGCGCAGCTTTCCGGCATGGGCCGGCTCGTCTCCGGCCCGCCGGAACCGGGCGCGGCCGCCGTCGCCGGCGTCGAAGAAGCCCATGACCTCCAGCGTCGCCGCGCCCGTCGGCGCCGCCTGCGCCTCCGCGCTCGCCCGGTCGTCGCGCGAGAACGCGCGCGCGCCGTCCTCCAGCACCGCCCGCGCCTCCTCGCCGGTCAGGGCCTGCACCTCGCCCTTCGCGCCGGGCGCCCGGCCCAGCACCCGCGCGCCGTTCAGATCGGCCAAGTGGCGCAGAGCGACCGCGCGGTCGCGCAGCTGTTCGTCGTCCACCACGTTCGCGCCCAGCGTGCCCGCCGGGCCGTCGGCCGGCGCGCGCAGCAGGGGAAGAAAGGGCAGGGATGACAGAAGACGCAGCATGTCGGACCTCGATGGCAGTTGTTCCCGCCGAGCCGAGGCCTCCGAGCCGGGCGCCGCCGCGCCGCCGAGCGCCGCCGCCGCTGCGCTCGACGGGGCTTCGTCGCCGGAGACCTGCTCGGAATCGCCGCGTCGAGGGCCCTTGGCCCGCGATCCGTGACGCGACGAAGCTCTATCCGCGAAGGGTTGATTTGAGGTTAATTCGTCCATCTTTCTCGCCGCGCCGCGGTCCGGGGCTTCGCGCTCACAGCCACTTCGCCGCCACCGCGACGCCCAGGATGACCGCGCCCGAGGCCCAGGAGATCGGGTCCTTCAGCGCGAACAGCACCGGATCGTCGTCCATGCGCCCGCGATGGGCCAGCATCACCAGGCGCGACACCCAATAGAGCAGGATCGGCGGAATGCCCCACAAGATCAGAGGGCTGCGGTACAGCGCCTGCACCTCAGGCGAGTAGATGTAAAGCGCCAGCACCAGCACGGAGACATAGCCGGCGGCGATCGCCATCATCGTCACCACCACCAGGTCCGCCGGCTCGTAGGCGCGCCCGGCGGCGCCCGAACGCCCCGTCGCGGCGGCGTCGACGAGCTCCGTCTGCCGCTTCATCGCCGCGAGCGACAGGAACAGGAACACCGACAGCGCCAGCATCCAGGGCGACAGATACCATCCGATCGCCGCCCCTCCGGCGAGCATCCGCAGGGCGTAAAGCCCTGCGAGAGTGCAGATATCGATCACCAGCTCGCGCTTGAGCACCAGCGAATAGAGCAGCGTCGAGCCGAAATAGAGCGTCGTGATCCCGAAGGTGAGCGCGTTCACCGAATACGCCGTCGCCAGGCCTGCCGCCAGCAGAGCGACGCCCATCACCACGCCCTGCAGCGCCGGCACCTCCCCGGCCGCGAAGGGCCGGAACCGCTTTCGCGGATGGGCTCGATCCGCCGAAAGATCCAGCAGATCGTTGATCACATAGGCGCCCGAGGCGACCATGCAGAACGCCAAAGCCGCCGTGGTCACGGCCTGCACATGGTCGGCCGCCAGACTGTGCCAGGACAGCATCGGCAGAAAAACCAACGTGTTCTTCACCCATTGATGGGGCCTGAGCGCCCTGAAGTAAGGCCAAACCGCGCCGGGCCCGCGCGGACGCGGGTCCATGTGCTCGGGCGGCGGCAGCCCCTCCGCGGCGCAGGCCCTGTCCAGCGCCCGCCGCGCGCCGCGCCGCGCGCCCGCCGTCGCCGACCGTCGGGCCGCGGTCCAGACCGGCAGGTCGCCCGTCGCGTCGGCGATGTAGTCGAAGCCCTGCGGCCCATAGCGCTCGGTCAGCAGCGCGGCCTTTTCCTCCCCGCTCAGGTTCAGCGCGCCGTCCGAGCCGTGGACCTCGTCGAACAGGCCCAGATGGTCGGCGACGGCCTGCGCGACGCGCTGATCGGCGGCGGTGATCAGCACCGTGCGGCGGCCCTCCGCCCGGGCGTCGCGAAGCCGCTGCAGCACCGAGTCGCGGTAGGGCAGGCGGGCGGGATCGGGAATGATCCGCGCCGCGAGATCGGCCTTCACCGCGGCCCGGCCAAGGCCCCGTCGCAGGAGGATCGACAGGACGGTCACAACCCCCCTTGGCCCATCCCGCGCCGCCAAGGCGAAGGCGCTTTCGTGAAGGCTGTCGATGCGCAGAAGCGTGCCGTCGAGATCCACCGCCAGCACGGTCGAAATCACGTCCTCTCCGGCCGCGCCGAGGCGGCCTGCGGTCGGGGCGGTCTCGCGCTCCGGCGCATCCGGCTCGCCGGGCGCTCGGGTCTCCGCCTGCACCTCGTCGGTCATCGCCGCTCCGTCGAAACCTACGTCGAAAAAAAATGCCGATGAACGCTCGCTCGTTCCGGCCCGTCGCGCAAGGGCCGCGCCGCATTGACCCGCCGCCCCAGGCGCCGCCATCTGCGACGCGACGCCCCTCCGGCCGCCTTCGCGCCGCCCTGCAGGAGAGCCTTCCATGACCCGACCTGACGCCGCGTCCGAAACGGCGCTCGACGACGTCACCGGTGAGCCGCCCTACCCGCTGCAGCGCCTGCTCGGCCACGCGGTCACCGCGTGGTCCGAGGGCTTCGCCCGGGTGGAAATGCCGCTGCGGGAGATGCACGGCAACCGCCACGGCATCCCCCATGGCGGCGTGCATGCCACGCTGCTCGACACCGCCTGCGGCTATGCCGGGGCCTGGACCGGCGATCCGGACCGTCCGCGCCACTGCATGACCCTCACCCTGACCGTCAACTACGTGGGCCGCGCCACCGGGGAGCGGCTGATCGCCGAGGCCCGGGTCGTCGGCGGCGGCCGTCGCAGCTTCTTCGCCGAGGCGGAGCTTCGGGATGAACACGGCGTGCTCGTCGCCACCGCCACGAGCGCCCTGCGTTATCGAGGCGAACCAAAGGCTTAGTACGCCGCACGCTCCTGTCGCCGAGCCGTCAGGGCATGAAGGTTCCGCCGTTCACATGGAGGGTCTGGCCGGTGACGTAGCCGGCGTCCCGCGACAGCAGAAACAGGATCGGTCCGCTCACGTCCCGAGCCAGAGCGATGCGCTTCATGGGCACGGCTTCGGCATAGGCGTCGAAGTCGATGCCGATGGGCGCATCCTCGTCCGACCGGCCGGTTCCGCCGCGCAGGAAGGCCGTGTCCACCGCCGACGGCGCCACGCAGTTGACCCTCAGCCGAGGCGCCCATTCCAGCGCCATCTGCTTGGCCATCTGAGCGATCGCGGCCTTCGCCGCGCCGTAAGGCGCGAAGCCGGGCCTGACCATATGGCCGAGGCCGGAGCCGACGAAGACCATCGCTCCGCCATCGACCAAGCGCGGCGCGAAGCTGCGGGCGGCGAGGAACGTGCCGGTCAGATTGCCGTCGATCACCTCCTTGAACGTCGCTTCGGGCACCTCCGACGCCGGGGCGTTGGCGGACATGAAACCCGCGAGGTTCACAAAGCCTCCCAAGGGCCCCACCTCCGCCGCGGCCCAATCGGCCGCTGCGTCAAGCGCCGCCGAGACCGTCACGTCCACGGCGTAGGACGGATGGGTCGGCGCATGCCGTTCCAACGACGCGGGCAGGTCCAAGGCCGCCACGCGCCAGCCCCGGGCGGCGGCGGCGTCGCAGAGGTCGCGGCCGATGCCGCCTGCGGCGCCCAGGACCGCCAGACCGCGCGCCGGCTCGGCTTGCTCGTTCATCGTCTCGCTCCTCGTGCCGGTTTTGCGTCGCGCCCCGGCCCGTCGAGCGGGCCAGCGCTCAAGGCAAGCTATTCTGGCGGCTCATGTTTTCCAGAAGGGCCGGCGGCGGCTCAGCGCCTCCCATCCGACCTGGGCGAGCGCCCAGTCGTCGTCGACGCGTCGCGCCAGCTCTCCCAGCAGCCGGCCGGCGGCGCGCTGCGCCTGGCCGTCGGCGGCGCAGGGCGGGTGCTCGCCGCCGAACAGCGCCTCGGCCGAGGCGATGTCGTTGAGCGAGCCGAACAGGTCTTGCAACCGCTTGAGATCCTTGCGGAAAGGCTTCACGTCCTCGGGCGCGAAGGCGGGGGCCAGGAACTCGACCCCGTAGCGCAGCTTCTTCAGCTCCTTGCGCAGGACATGGCGGGCTTCGACATCGAGGTCCTGCAGTCCCGCGGCGGCGCGCCGCGCCTTTTTCCAGCGTCTTTGCAGGGCCTTGGAGGCGGCGTCGCGCACCGGGAGGGCGAGCCGTCCGGTCTGGCCGTGATCCTCGGGCCGCAGCCAGCCGCGCAGGGCGACGAAGGCGGACAGGTCCAGCAGAAGCGACCGCGCCGGCGCTCCGCGCAGGGCCCGGCGAAGCGCGTCGCGCGCCGCGTCGCGCCGCGTGTCCAGAGCGTCGGCGAGGGCGCCGAAACCGGCGGCGTCGGGGGCCTGGGGATCGGCCGCGCGAGGGCGCAGAACCTCCTCGATCTGCACGTCGAGATCGCGCAGCCCGCCCGCCGTCGCGGCGAGCAAGCGGGCCGTTTCCGCCAAAGCCTCGGCGCGAGGTCCGGCCAGCGCGTCGCGAAACAGCGACAGGGCCGAGCGCAAGCGCCGCAGACCGACGCGCAGCTGGTGAGGCCCGCCCGGATCGTCGCTCGCCAGGCAGGCCGCCATGTTGGCGTCGATCTGCGTCAGGCATGAGCGCAGGGCCGCCGCCGCGGCCGCTTCGGTCGAGGCCTCCGGGCTGAAGCCGGGGCGCGCCGCGCGCGCCGGATCGTGGCGGGGGAGCGCAGGCCGGTGGAGCGCAAGTGCATGACCTCGCTCGGCTTTCGAGCGTTCGGAAAGGCGCCAGCCTCCTTCGCTCAGCAAGGACGCGGCGGCCTCGTAGACCGCGGCGGGCGCCCCGTCGAGAAGCTCGAATTCGGCCTCGTGCAGAGAGATTTCGCGCTCTCCGGCGACGATCCGACCGGAGTCGACCGCAAGCTCCACGCGGCCCGAGGGCAGGGCCAGCTCGACCTTCGCGCGGCGCATGTCGGTTTCGAAAAGGGCCACGAGGGCGTCGTCGCCCAGCGTCGTCTCCACCGCGTCCCGCAGCGCCGGATCGCCGATGGCGGCGATGTCGAGCCGGCCGCCCGGAGCGGGGCGCTCATCCTCCTCCATGCGGAAGAGACCGCCGGCGGCCTGGGCGCCGCGCTTGACCGTCTGCAGCCAGCTGCGCCCGGATTTGCGGAGGCGCAGGGCGATCCGAGCCTCGGCGAGGGCGCGGTCCGGCGTGTCGAAATACACGGATTTCAGGGACTTGCGGAATGTCGGGCCGACCGCCAATCCCAGGCGGGCCGGCCGCGCGGCCAGCGCCCGCGCGGCGCGCTCGTCCTCCAGCAGGACTTTCAGTTCAAGCTCGATCATGGGGCATGATCGCCCGGGGCCGTCGACCGCGCCAGGGGGGCGCCGCGCGGCCTACAGGCCCTCGATCAGGGCCAGCCAGCCGTCTTCGTCGAGCGTGTCGATCTCCAGCTCCGTCGCCTTCTTGAGCTTGGCGCCGGCGCCGGGCCCGGCCACCAGCAAGTCCGTCTTGGCGGAGACGGAGCCTGAGACCTTGGCGCCGAGCGCCTCGGCCCGCGCTTTGGCTTCGGCGCGCGTCATCTTCTCCAAAGTTCCTGTGAAAACAATGGTTTTGCCGGCGACCGGACTGCCCTCGGCCGCCGGGGCGGCGACGTCTTCGACGGTCAGATGGGCCAGGAGGGCGTCGACGGCCTCGCGGTTATGGGGTTCGGCGAAGAATTCGACGAGGGAGCGGGCGAGGACCTGGCCGACGCCGTCGATGGCGTTGAGATGGTCCCAGGCGGGGCCTTCCATGGGCGCGGCCTCCGCCATGGCGTCGGCGAAGGCGGTCCAGGCGCCGTAGGAGCGGGCCAGAAGGCGGCCCGTGGTCTCGCCCACATGGCGGACGCCGAGGGCGAAGATCAATCGGTCGAGCGGGATTTTTCGTTTTTCGCGAATGGCTTGGAAGAGGTTCGCTGCGGATTTCTCGCCCCAGCCCTCGCGGTTCTTGAGTTGCTGCAGGCCCTCGGCGAAGCGGTCTTCGAGGGTGAAGATGTCGGCGGGGCCTTGGATCCAGCCGTCGGCGTGGAAGGCCTCGATCTGCTTGGCGCCGAGGCCTTCGATGTCGAAGGCGTTGCGGGAGACGAAGTGCTTGAGACGCTCCACCCGCTGGGCGGGGCAGATCAGACCGCCGGTGCAGCGGCGCACGGCCTCGCCTGGTTCGCGGACGGCGGCTGAGCCGCAGGCGGGGCAGAATTTCGTTGGAATCCAGGCGGTTGCGTCATTCGGGCGACGCGAGAGGTCGACGTCGAGGACCTTGGGGATGACGTCGCCGGCGCGGTAGACGGTGACGGTGTCGCCGACGCGCAGGTCGCGGCCGTCGCGGATCGGCTCCCCGTCGGCGCCGCGGCCGGCGATGTAGTCTTCGTTGTGCAGGGTGGCGTTGGACACGACGACGCCGCCGACCGTGACCGGCTTGAGCCGCGCGACGGGGGAGAGGGCGCCGGTGCGGCCGACCTGAATTTCTATAGCTTCCAGAATGGTTTGCGCGGTCTGCGCGGGAAATTTGTGGGCGATGGCCCAGCGCGGATTGGCGGAGCGGAAGCCGAGGCGCTGCTGCAGCGCGAGGTCGTCGACCTTGTAGACGACGCCGTCGATGTCGTAGCCGAGGGCGGCGCGGTCGGCCTCGATGGCGCGGTAGTGCGCGAAGGTTTCTTCCAGGGATTCGAAGCGCTTGGCGAGGGGGTTGACCTGGAACCCGAGAGCCTCGAGGCGGGCGAGGGCGCCCGATTGGGTCTCGGCCAGAGGGGTGGAGAGCTCGCCCCAGGCATAGGCGAAGAAGCGTAGAGGGCGGCCGGCGGTGATGCGGCTGTCGAGCTGGCGCAGGGAGCCGGCGGCGGCGTTGCGGGGGTTGGCGAAGGTCTTTTGTCCCGCCGCCTCCTGCCGGGCGTTGAGGGCGGCGAAGTCGGCGTGGGACATGTAGATCTCGCCGCGGATCTCTAGTATTTCAGGAGCGTTTTCAATCTGTTGGGGGATGTCGTCGACTGTGCGGGCGTTGGCGGTGACGTTCTCGCCGGTCTGGCCGTCGCCGCGGGTGGCAGCCTCCACCAGACGGCCGTCTTCGTAGCGCAGGGAGAGGGAGAGGCCGTCGATCTTGGGCTCCGCGACGAGGGCGAGGGAGGCGTCTTCGGCGAGGTTCAGGAAACGGCGGACGCGGGAGACGAAGCCTGCGACGTCTTCTTCGTCGAAAGCGTTGTCGAGGGACATCATGCGGACGCGGTGGGAGACCTTCGAAAAGGCCTCCGACGGGGCGGCGCCGATGCGATCCGAGGGGGAGTCTGGGCGCTTGAGGTCCGGAAAAGCGGCCTCGAGCGCTCGGTTTCGGGCCTTCAGGGCGTCGTATTCGGCGTCCGACACCTCCGGCGCGTCGTCTTGGTGATAGGCGAGATCGAGGCGTTCGAGGCGCTCGGCGAGGCGCGCGAGCTCCGCTTCGGCGTCCTGAGGGGTCATCTGCTCGGCCGGAGGGAGGTCATCGAGGGTCGTTTGGGGGTCGGACATGGGGCGGGACGCTCGGATCTGGGCGGTGCGGCGGGGGTTTCGCAGGGGGGTATCGGGTCGAAAGGCGGGGCGTTCAAGCCGGATCATGGGGCGCGGACGGTATCGGAACAGGGGGTGCGCGACTGCGAAACCAGGGAATTTCGATGGCGGAACGAGTGTTTTGAGGATGCGAAACCGAGGTTTTCAGCGTGGGGAACGTGGGGTTTGTGCATGCGAAACCGGGGTTTTCAGGTTGCGAAACCCCGATTTTCGGGGTGCGAAACCTTGGTTTTGCGGCTCGAAACGGGGGAGTTCGTGCTTCGAAACCGTGATTTTTCGAGGCGAGACCGGTGGTTTTCGGCGCGCAAACCGGCGGGTTCGACGCCGGCAGCGTGGACCAGGAGGCAACGGTTTCCGGGAAAACAGGCTGGAGCGGCGGGATGAGGCGGACCAGCCATCCCTGAAACCGCCGCTCAGCGGCCGAGACCTGGGACCGCGGACCTCGCTGACAAGGAAAAAAAGAAGCCCCGCAGGCGTCTGACCACGCCTGCGGGGCTTCGGGAGGATGGCGGCCCCGGGCCTCGGCGTCGTCTGCCGGGGCCGGGGCGGCCTCCTTGAACCTCCGGGCCGCGAGCGGCTCGGCGGGTCCGACGGGACGGGTCGGCGTCCTGCACGGCGTTCGCTTGCGAAACGCTCCCCTCTGGCGGGAAAGGAGCGGCCGCGTCGCGAGCCCGTTCCGTCGGCCGCCGGGCCCCTGAGCGGGTCCGGAGGCGTCGGCGGGACCGGTCCTCAGGTACCGGTCGGCGCCAAGGGCTCGGCCATGGGCGTGGGGTCGCGCAGCACGTAGCCGCGGCCCCAGACCGTTTCGATGTAGTTCTCGCCGCCTGTGGCCCCGGAGAGCTTCTTGCGCAGCTTGCAGATGAAGACGTCGATGATCTTCAGCTCCGGCTCGTCCATGCCGCCGTAGAGGTGGTTGAGGAACATCTCCTTGGTCAGCGTCGTGCCCTTGCGCAGGCTCAGCAGCTCCAGGATCTGGTATTCCTTGCCGGTCAGGTGCACGGGATGGCCCGCGACCTCCACCGTCTTGGCGTCGAGATTCACCTTGATCGCGCCGGTTTCGATGATGCTCTGCGCATGGCCCTTGGAGCGGCGGACGATCGCGTGGATGCGGGCGATCAGCTCGTCGCGATTGAAGGGTTTTGTCAGATAGTCGTCGGCGCCGGAGCCGAAGCCGCGGATCTTCGACTCCAGGCCTTCGTCGCCGGAGAGAATCAGGATCGGCGTTTCGATCTTGGCGACGCGCAGCTTCTTGAGCACGTCGTAGCCGGTCATGTCCGGCAGCCCCAGATCGAGGATGATCAGGTCGTAGTCGTAGAGCTTGGCGAGGTCGATTCCTTCCTCGCCAAGATCGGTGGCGTAAACGTTCAGGTTGGCGTTGCGGAGCATGAGCTCGATGCTCTGCGCCGTGGCCGGGTCGTCTTCGATAAGCAGTACACGCATTTCCACGCGCTCCTTCCGTGCAGGTCCGAGTTGCGTGAGGAGACCTTAACGCTCCAAAGGTTAACGAACCTTTGCCACCTTAACGCGAGTTCAACCAATTGTTCAACTTTTGGTTGATCTGTACCTTTGTAGGGCGGTGGTCCGCAGAGCGTTCACCCCGTGGCTGGACACGGCGGAGCGCCAGCTGTCCAGCTCCTCCTCCGACAGGCCCCAGGTCTGCATGGCCTCGTCCTCGGTCAGCATGCCGCCGTTGACGGCCGCGACCACGGCGGCCTTGCGCCGCGCCACCCAGCGGCGCGTGGTCGGGCTTGGCAGATCGGACCGAGACAGCCTGTCCCCGTCCGGACCGATCACGAAGGCCGGCCGGTCTTCAGTTCGAGTCTCAAATGTACGCATGACGCATGACTCCCTTACGCTGTTGGCACACCCACGGGGCCGAGAGCTACAGCAGACGGGTTGAGCGACGGTGAATCGCCCGGGCGGCGCTTGACCGACGGGGGCGGGCGGCCCTATGGCCCGGCCCAGGAGACATGCCATGACGCTCGCCTCGCCCATCGCCGACACGCTCGGCTTCGACCGCGCCCCGTCCGAGGTGCGCGTGGTCGCGGCGATGTCGGGCGGCGTCGACAGCACCGTGGTCGCGGCGCTGCTGGCGCGGGCCGGCTACGACGTCGTCGGCGTGACGCTGCAGCTTTACGACCATGGCGCGGCGGTCGCCAAGGCGAAGGCCTGCTGCGCGGGGCGGGATATCCACGATGCGCGGCGGGCGGCGGAGACGATCGGGTTTCCGCACTATGTGCTGGACTACGAGCGGCGGTTTCGCGAGGCGGTGATCGACGATTTCGCGGACTCGTATCTGGCCGGCGCGACGCCGATCCCCTGCGTGCGCTGCAACGAGCGGGTGAAGTTCAAGGACTTGCTGGAGACGGCGCGGGACCTGGACGGGGATTGCCTGGCGACCGGGCATTACGTCCGGCGGATCGAGGGGCCGGCGGGGCCGGAGCTGCACCGCGCGGCGGACCCCGCGCGCGATCAAAGCTATTTTCTGTTCGCGACGACGCGCGAGCAGTTGGAATTCCTGCGCTTTCCGCTGGGCGGGCTGCCGAACAAGGACGCGACGCGGGCCTTGGCGGCGGACCTTGCGCTCGCGGTGGCGGACAAGCCCGACAGCCAGGACATCTGCTTCGTGCCGGATGGGAACTATGCGGCGCTGATCGAAAAACTGCGGCCGGGGGCGGCGGCGCCGGGGGAGATCGTGCATCTCGACGGGCGCGTTTTGGGCGAGCATGAGGGCGTTCTGCGCTACACCATCGGCCAGCGGCGGGGCTTGGGGATCGGCGGGGGCGAGCCGCTCTATGTGGTTCGGCTGGATCCCGAGGCGCGGCGAGTGGTCGTGGGCCCGCGGGAGGCTTTGGCGACGCGGCGGGTTCGCTTGAGCGAGGTGAACTGGCTGGGCGACGGGGTCTTCGAGGACGGACCTCGGGACGGCTGGGAGATCGAGGCGAAGGTGCGCAGCACGCGCGCGCCGAGCCCGGCGCGGCTGCACCCGAAGGGCGGCGGGGCGGCGGAGGTGGAGCTGCTGACGCCGGAGGCGGGCGTGGCGCCCGGCCAGGCCTGCGTGTTCTACGCCGGCGAGGGAACCCGGGTGCTGGGCGGCGGTTGGATCGGGCGGAACTGAGCGGGCCGGGCGGCGCGCGACTCAGTGCGTCCAAGCGCCGCGGCGGTCATGGGCGAAATTGGCTCCGTAGCCGCGCGGGCGGATGTTGGGCTTGCGGTCCTTGGGCTCGAAGACCTGGGCGGGGATCCCGTGCTTTTGCGCGTAGGCGAGGGCGGCGGCCTTGCTCTCGAACTCCAGCTTCACCTGGGAGCGCATGTCCCCTGATCCGGACCAGCCCATGAGCGGGTCGAGGCGCTTGGCCTGCTCGGGCGCGAATTCGAGCACCCAGTCGCGGCTGCGGGTCTGGCCGGACTGCATGGCGGTTTTGGCGGGCTGATAGATGCGGGCGAGCATCGGCGCACTCCTCGGTTGCGGCTAGGAGATGGCAAAGGCGGGGCAGGTTTGCAATCGGTAGGATGCCGCGGGCGGGCGCGGCGCAGCGCTCCAAGGGGCGGAAGCCATTGGGAAACCTCGTCTCAACGACTCGCGCGGCAGGGTTCGCGCGGGTGAGGGGGCCGCGACGCCAGGCGATAGGCACGGCGCGGCCCCGAGCGAGACGGCGGGGCGGGAACGCGCGTCGCCTGGGAACGCGAACCGACGTCGCGGCCTGAAGCGCTGCGGCGTCCGGATTCGCGAAGGGGGGTGGCCAGGCGCGTTCGGGTTTTCCGGGGACTTCGGCGGGCGGACGCGAGGCTGCCGACATGGCTTGTCGGTATGGCTACGCGATCCTGCGGCGAAAGGGCGCGCGCCCGCTTAGGTCGAGGCTGACCGAGGTGCGTCGGCAGGTTTCGGGGCCGAGAGGGCCGGCAGGCCGGCGCGGACGGCGGTGGTTGAGGACGGAGGCGGAACCGCGGCAGGGGCGCGTTGGTCAGCGCGGCGCGCCGAACCTTGGGAGCGATGGCGTTCGCATGCAGCGCGTCTTGGCGGCCGCGGTTTTCAGCGGTCGGGCTTCAGGCCGTTCGCGGGTTCGAGCTTGGCTGATACCGTGTCGCTGGGGCTTCGAGCGTGTGCGGGTTTGGGTATGAGGGCTGCCCCATGGCGGACGAGCGCTTCTCTGGACGCATGCGGCCCGATTCCGGCGCGGCTTGCGAGCGTCGCGGCGCTGCCCAATCGCCTTTAGGCACGATCAAGGGCTTAGGCAGCCTCGATCCTTCCCTGGAGAGAGGCGATCGCCGGCCGAGCGCTTGGGAGCGAGGGGTGGGGTGGGTGGTGCCGCACCCGACCGGCGATCTTTCCCGCACGACCGCCATCGTGCATTCGAGGAATGCGAGCAGGCGCCGGGAACTCTCAGCGTCTCCGTCCCGATCCGCTCGACCTGCGGGGTTCAACCCCGTCGGCCGGTTGATCAATCCGTCGACAAGGCCAACATCGGGTAAAACGGTGAAGAGAACGTAAACATGACAGTCGATTCCCTCGTGACCGTCCCGGAGGTCCGCCGTCGAGAAAAGCTCGAAGGCGGCAAGCGTCTGGTGATGCACACGGAATTCCAACCGGCGGGCGACCAGCCCACGGCGATCGCCGAGCTGGCCGAAGGCGTGCAGGGCGGCGAGCGCGACCAGGTGCTGCTGGGCGCGACCGGCACCGGCAAGACCTTCACCATGGCGAAGATCATCGAAGAGACGCAGCGCCCGGCGATCATCCTCGCGCCGAACAAAACGCTGGCAGCGCAGCTCTATGGAGAGTTCAAGAATTTCTTTCCGGAGAACTCGGTCGAGTATTTCGTCTCCTACTACGACTATTATCAGCCCGAAGCCTATGTGCCTCGCAGCGACACATACATCGCCAAGGAATCGCAGATCAACGAGCAGATCGACCGGATGCGCCATTCGGCGACTCGGGCGCTGCTGGAGCGGGACGACGTGGTGATCGTCGCCTCCGTCTCCTGCATCTACGGAATCGGGGCGGTCGAGACCTACGGAGCCATGACCCAGGACCTGATCGCCGGCAACGAGTACGACCAGCGGGAGATCATGCGGGAGCTGACCGCCCAGCAGTATCGCCGCAACGATGCCGGCTTCGCCCGCGGGGCGTTTAGGGTGCGGGGCGACTCCCTCGAGCTTTGGCCGGCGCACCTGGAGGACCGGGCCTGGCGGTTCAGCTTCTTCGGAGAGGAGCTCGAATCGATCGTCGAGTTCGACCCGCTGACCGGCGAGCGCATGGGCGATGTGCAGAAGGTGCGGGTCTATGCGAATTCGCATTACGTCACGCCGCGCCCGACCATGCAGCAGGCGATCAAGGGCATCAAATCGGAGCTTCAGATCCGGCTCGACCAGCTGGTCAAAGAAGGCATGCTGCTGGAGGCTCAACGGCTGGAGCAGCGGACGAATCACGATCTGGAGATGCTGGAGGCCACCGGCGTCTGCAACGGGATCGAGAACTATTCGCGGTATCTGACCGGGCGCGGGCCGGGGGAGCCTCCGCCGACGCTGTTCGAATACGTGCCCGACGACGCCATCGTCTTCGCGGATGAGAGCCACGTCTCGGTTCCCCAGCTGGGCGCCATGTACAAGGGCGACTACAGACGAAAATTCACTCTGGCGGAGCATGGGTTCCGCCTGCCCAGCTGCATGGACAACCGCCCCTTGAAGTTCGAGGAGTGGGACGCGATGCGCCCCCAATCGATCTTCGTCAGCGCGACGCCGAGCGCTTGGGAGCTGGAGCGCGCCGGCGGCGTGTTCGCCGAGCAAGTGATCCGGCCCACGGGGCTCATCGACCCGAAGGTGGAGATCCGGCCGGTCGAATCCCAGGTGGACGATCTGCTGGACGAGGTGAAGCAGGTCGCCAAGAACGGCGGGCGGGTCCTGTGCACCGTGCTGACCAAGCGCATGGCGGAGGATCTGACGGAGTATCTGCACGAGCAGGGCGTCCGCGTCCGCTACATGCACTCCGACATCGACACGATCGAGCGGATCGAGATCATCCGGGACCTGCGGCTCGGCGCCTTCGACGCGCTGGTGGGGATAAACCTTCTGCGCGAGGGCTTGGACATTCCCGAATGCGCGCTGGTGGCGATCCTGGACGCTGACAAGGAGGGCTTTCTGCGCTCCGAAACCTCCTTGGTGCAGACCATCGGCCGCGCGGCGCGGAACGTGGACGGGCGGGTGATCATGTACGCCGATCACGTCACCGGCTCCATGGAGCGGGCGATCCGGGAGACGGAGCGCCGGCGCGAAAAGCAGGTAGCCTACAACGAGGCCCACGGGATCACGCCCCAGACGGTGCGCAAGAACGTGGAGGACGTTCTGGAAGGGACCTGGGGCGGCGATACGGATCAGAGCCGGATCACGGCGAAGGTCAAGAAGGGGCCGAAGCCGGGGGCGAACCTGCAGGCGCATCTGGATGCGCTGCGCAAGGACATGATGAAGGCGGCGGAGAACCTGGAATTCGAGGAGGCCGCCCGCCTGCGCGACG
>JBCCPD010000042.1:0-15257 GCA_039025075.1 Pseudomonadota bacterium
GGCTCGGCCATGAACGCCTCAGGCGGATCGCGGCGGAAAAAGGCCGGCGCATCGTCCACAAGCCCGTGCCGCTCGATCCGCTGCTGGAGGCCGCCGGCTCCATCGGCTTCCGCGCCCGGCCGCAAGGGCATCTCACCTACTTCTTCGGGCGAGAGATCACCCGCTGGGCGGAGGAGCGGGGCAAGACCTGGCTCGGCCGCATCCCCACGCATCACCGCACCTCCTACGCCTTCGCCAACGCCATGCTGATCGCCGCGCAGGAGGCCGGCGCCGGCGTCGACGCGCTGTCAGGCGCCTTCCTCAGCACCCACTGGGAGAAGGACGCCGATCTCTCGGACCGCGCCCAGTTGTCCGAGATCGCCAAGGGCGTCGGCGTCGACCCGGCCCCTCTGCTGCAAGCTGCCGAGACCCCGGAAATCGTCGCGATCCACGAGGCCAACGCCGCCGAGGCGATCGAACGCTCCGTCTTCGGCTCCCCCACCTACTTCGTCGACGGCGACATGTTCTACGGCCAGGACCGGTTGGAGATGGTCGCCCGCGCCTGCGACAAGGCCTACGCGGCCTGACCGCAGCTCAGATTACTCCGAACAGCCGCAGTGCGCCGATGGTGGCGACGATGGTCGTGCCGATCACCACCGCGAAGGTCTTCGCCAGCTCCAGCGATGTCTCCTTGCGATATTTGTCATGCTCGGCATCGAGCTTGCGATGCTCGGAGTCGAGCTTCCGGCGTTCTGCCTCGATCCGGCGTTGCTCGAGATCGAGCTGACGCAGCTCCGCTTCCATGCGCCGGTGCTCGGCGTCCAGCTTGGCCTGCTCGGACATCAGCTTCAGCGTCTCTGCGACGTTCCGTTCGATCTCGACCGACACGCGTTTGCCGTCGTCGAACCCGTCTTCGGCCATGCTCATCAGCGGCTGATCCTTTCGCCCTCGCGGAGCAGAATATAACTGCGAAAGGCGAGATCGCCAAACCCTCAGGCGTGCTCCTCGCGATGGGTCTCCACCAAGGCGCGGTTGTAGGCGCGCAGCGCGTCCACGTGGTAGATGGCCCCCAGCAGCTCCGGCCGTCCTTCCGCGTCCCGCTCGACCACAGGGATCATCTGGCGACCGGCGCCGGAAACCTCGAACATCGGCAGCGCCTCGCGCAGCGTGTCTTCGCGCTCCAGCGCCGCGCCCTGCTCGATCAAGGCCCAGCAGGCGCTGTCCGATGGTCCGTCCTCCGAGCCCCTCAGGCGCATGCAGTCCCGCACCGCGATGGTCCCGGGGATCCAGCTTTGCGGCCCGTCGGCCAGGTGCACGTCCCGCCGCTCCAGCTGCGTGAGGAAAAAGCTCTTGTCCACGAAGCGCGCGCTGACGAAGACGGAGACGGAAACGCTGGCCATCACTGCGATCCCCGCCTGCCAGTCCCCCGTCAGCTCGAAGATGATCAGCGTGGTCGAAAGCGGACCGCCGAGTACGGAGGCCGCCACCGCGCCGGTGCCCGCCAGAGCGTAAAGCGCCTCCGACCCGCTGACCGAGGGGAAGATCCCCACCGCCACCGTGCCGAAGGCCAGGCCCGTCAGAGCCCCCAGCATCAACGCGGGGGAGAACACGCCGCCCCCCATCCGCCCGGCGAAGGTCAGCGCAACGGCGACGCATTTGACGCCGGCGAAGATCACCGCCTCCCAGAACCCCAGACCGCCGGTCAGCGCCCGCGAGGTCGTCTCGTAGCCGACGCCGATGATGTGCGGAAAATAAACCGCGATGCAGCCCAGCATCGCGCCCGAAAGCCCCGGCCGCACCCAGCCGGGCAGGCGCAGCGAGGACTGCACCCGGTCCCCCGCGGCCTCGGCGACGAAGATCGCCTTCATCATCGCCACCGCCGCCAAGCCGCTGATCAGGCCGAGGATCAGGAAGGCCGGCAGCTCCTGATAAAAGCCCAAGGAGTGCTCGGGCAGCGTGAACTCGGTCACGTCGCCCATGTGGATGCGGCTGACCACCGTCCCGGCGATGGAGGCGACCA
This sequence comes from Pseudomonadota bacterium, assembly GCA_039025075.1. Lineage (GTDB taxonomy): Bacteria > Pseudomonadota > Alphaproteobacteria > Rhodobacterales > Rhodobacteraceae > Albimonas. The sequence continues at coordinate 2,000 of JBCCPD010000042.1, forward strand.
CGATCGGCGCGAAGGCGTGCAGGGCGTAGTGGCGCAGCACCACCTCCAGCGCGAAGACGGCGCCGGCGATGGGCGCGTTGAAGCTGGCCGAAACGGCCGCGGCGACGGCGCAGCCCATCAGCTCCCGCGCGGTCAGAGGCGAGGCATGGATCTTGTCCGACACCCAGGACGACAGCGTCGCCGCGAGGTGCACCACCGGCCCCTCGCGCCCCGTCGAGCCGCCTGTGCTCAGCGTGATGACCGAGGCGCCGGCCGAGGCGAGGCCGGAGCGCAGGGGCAGCCGTCCCTCGCGCAACGCGGCGGCCTCGATCACATGGGCGACCGACCGGGCCTTCCCGTCCTCCGTGAAGCGGTGCAGGAGCAGCCCGACCGCGAGCCCGCCCAGGATCGGCGCCAGCACGATCCAGATCGGGTCGAGCCCGCCGAGGCGGGAATGCAGCACGGAGTCGTCCGCGCCGTAGACCAGCTGCTGCAGCGCGTAGATCGATACTCGGAACAGCACGGCGGCATAGCCCGCGGCGACGCCGACCCCGAGGGCGATGACCCAGAACTGCCACTCGTTGGGCCCTTGCCGGCGCATCTGAACGCGCATGGCCTCGAAGCGCGCCCGCGCCTCGCGGCGCGCCCGGCGCCGCAGCGCCCCCAGCGCCCGCCTCGACCCTTCGATGATGCCCCGCATCGCGCTCATGCTCACGCGCCCATCTTCACGCGTCGTCGCCTTGGGGCCCCTCGCCCCCGTCGTTCATAGCTCTAGCGCGCCTGCGCGCCCGACGCCACGTCCCCCGCTCCCGCCCGGCCGACGCCGTCCAAGCGCGGCCGCCCCGCTCATGACTTGCGCCGGATCCCGATGATCGCGCCGGCCTGGTCGGGCCGCGGCAGGCCGCGATGCGCCTCTCCCAACGCCTCGATCCTTCGGAACGCCCAGTCCGGGTAGGGCGCGGTGCGCCGCGCCTGCAGATCCACGTTCAGGCTCAGCGTTTCGGACGTGGCGCAAAGGCTGCGGTCTTTCGCGTTCAGCATGCGCGAGAAGAAGTGCACCGACTTCGCGGACCAGTCGAGCAGCTGCAGCTCGCAGAAGAAGCGCTGGCCCTCCAGCAGCTCGCCGATGTAGTGGATCTGCTGCTGCACCACCATCGGCCCCATGCGCAGCGTCGCGGCGTAGTCTTCGCCGATGCCCAGCATCTCGTCGAACACCACGTCGGAGCTCTTATCGAAGGCCATGGTGTAATAGGCCACGTTCATATGGCCGTTGTAGTCGATCCAGTCGGCCGGAACGGCGCGCGGCGGCGTGGCCAGCGGCTCGCCGTCGAAAGCGTCGCGACCGGGAAGAGGGGCGGCGTCGGACATCGTTCGGTATCTCCCGCGAAGATTCCGTCGGGGGCATCTAGCGCGGCCCGGCCGGACAGGTCCAGCGCATGACCCGCCGCCTTGCAAGGCCGCGCCGGAAGATGACGTCGGAGGCGCGTGGGTCGTCCGCGTCGGCGTTCTTCAGCTCGACGACGTCGCCGCGCCTGCCGCGCTCGGGCCGCGCGATGGCGACGCCGGATCGACGCGCTCGACGAACGCCGCCCCGCGATCGCCGTCGGCGAAAGCCTGGGCGAGGAAGCGCTCGGCCAGGTCGCCAGGGGCGCCGAAGATCTGGTCGCCGTCCGCCCCGCCGAAGTCGACATCGTCGACAAAGATGGATCCGCACAGGATCTCGAGCGAGGCGGCGAAGCGGCCCAGACGGACGATCCGCTGGCCCGCATGGGTCATGTCATGGCGCGCCCAGGGCGGGAACCGGTCCGCCGCCTCTCGGGACTCGTCCGGGGAGGCCGTCGGGGCCGCCGGTCGGCGGGATGCCGAACAGCCGCAACCTGTCGCGGCACTCGGCGTCCATGACGAAACGGCCGGCGGCCAACGAGCGGGCGTCGTCTTCGCCGCCCGAGCCGGCCTGGTCGTCGCCCCAGGGGGGCCCGAACAGGGCCAGGCCGTCAACCGGCGACGGCCCTTGCCGCCGACCACGGAAACTCCTTTGGCTCTGCCGACGACCGTGAACGGCCCGGCGGCGGGGCGGCTCCGGCGACGCAAAAGGGCGCCTCGGCCGACTCTCGGGGCGAACCCGGGCGTCGAATGCGTCCGAGACGTCGGCGCAAAGGGCGAACGCGAGGGAGCGCGCCGCTTCGCCCGGGGCCTGCATCGTCCTCTCACGCGCCAGCCCGGCGCAGCCGGCCTCCGGCTTGGCGGTCTGCGATCTGGTCGCGGCGATGCGCAAGACCCTCCCCGCAGAACCCCGTCGCGGCGCGCCCTGCGCTCGCCGCTCGGCGCGGGTCGAGGCGGAGGGGACGCCAGCGCCGCGCCGGCGGAGCGCGGCGGCATCGACAGGGCGCGCGGGCCGCGTTAGGGACCCGGCATGACCCAAGCCGCGCCTCCCGACGCCGCCCCGCCCGCGCTGGACGGAGCCTATGCCTGGACGCGGCTCGCCCTGTCGCTCGCCGTCGCGCTGATCGGCAATGCGGGCATGTGGGCCGTGATCCTGGTGATGCCGGCGGTGGAGGCGGATTTCGGGCTCGACCGGGCCGACGCCTCGATCCCCTACGCCACGACCATGACCGGTTTCGCCATCGGCAACCTGCTGATCGGCCGCATGGTCGACCGGATGGGCGCCGGCTGGACCCTGGCCGGAGCCGGCCTGGCGCTGGCGGCGGCCTTCTGGGCGGCGGCGGGCGCGGAGTCGAAATGGATGCTGTCGGCGGTGCAGCTGGTCATCGGATTGGGCTCGGCGGCCGGGTTCGCGCCGCTGATCGCCGACATAAGCCACTGGTTCGCCCGGCGGCGAGGCGTGGCGGTCGCGGCGGCGGCGAGCGGCAACTACCTCTCAGGCGCGGTCTGGCCCCTGGTCCTGGCGCCTTGGCTGGTCGAGGGGGACTGGCGCGGCGCCTATCTGGTGCTGGCCCTCGCCAGCGGCGCGGTGATGGCGCCCCTGTCCTTGGCGCTGCTGCGCCGGCCGCCGGAGGCGCATCTGGCGGCGGCCGACGCCGCCGCGGCAAGGGCCAAGCGCGAGTCCGGCATAGGCTCGCGCGCGCTGATCTGGCTGCTGGCGGTGGCCGGGGTCGCCTGCTGCGTGGCGATGTCGATGCCGCAGGTGCACATCGTGGCGATGTGCGTGGACCTGGGCTACGGCGCGGCGGCGGGGGGCGAGATGCTGTCGTTGATGCTGGCGGCGGGCGTCGTCTCCCGCGTGGCGTCGGGCTTCGCGGCCGACCGGTTCGGCGGCGTGCCGACGCTGCTGGCCGGCTCCACCCTGCAGATGATCGCGCTGACGCTGTATCTGCCCTTCGACGGGCTCGCCTCGCTCTATGTGGTCAGCTTCATCTTCGGGCTGAGCCAGGGGGGCATCGTGCCCAGCTACGCGGTGATCGTGCGCGAATATCTGCCGGCGCGGGAGGCGGGGGCGAGGGTCGGCTTCGTGATCATGTCGACCATCGTGGGCATGGCGCTGGGCGGCTGGGTCAGCGGCTGGCTCTTCGACGTCACGGGCAACTACGCCGCGGCGCTGCTGAACGGGATCGCCTTCAACGCGCTGAACATCGCGGTGATGGCCGCGTTGCTGCTGCGCACGACCGGAGGCGCGCGGCCGGCCCCGGCCTGAACGGTCGGCCGAGCGCGGCGACGGAAAGCCCGCCGCGGCGTTCGGCGCGCAGGTCCCGGCCGCAGAGGTCGGAGCGCCGCTTCATGCCGGATAGCCCCAGACCCTCGCCCGGCCCGCCCGCGCGACGGGCTGGACAGGCGGCGGCTCCTCGGCGTCAATTGCGCGCGATCCCGGCTGCCAGGAAGGACCTACGCTCGCCATGTCGATCCGAAGGACCCATGCCGCGCCGCTCCACGCCGCGCGCCACGGCGCCGCGTGGCTGCTGCTGGCCGCGGCCTTGGCAAGCCCGGCGGCGGCGCCCGCGCCGGCCGCCGCCGCCGATGCAGGCATCGCCAGCGTCGTGCGCCTGGTCGAGCGGGAGCGCGCGGCCCTCGCCGCCCTGCGGCCCTCTGGGGCCCCTCCCCCCGCGCTGGAGCGGTCGGCTCTGCCGCCGAAACGAACCCCGGCCTCGGAGGACGACCTGCAATGCCTCGCGCGGGCGATCTATCATGAAGCGCGGGGCGAGCCGCGGGACGGGCGCATGGCCGTCGCCGAGGTGGTGCTGAACCGCGTCGACCACCCCGACTATCCCGACACCATCTGCGGCGTGGTGCATGACCGGCGCTTCGGCGGCTGCCAGTTCTCCTGGGTCTGCATGGGCGTCGCTCCGCCGCGCCAGGGCCGAGTCTTCGCCGACGCGCAAAGCCTCGCGGCCCGGATGATCGCGGCCCCCCGCCGCCCGCTGACCCGAGGGGCCACCCATTTCCACACCCGCGCGATCAACCCGGGCTGGGCCCGTCGCCTGACCCGGACCGCGATCTACGGAGAGCACGTGTTCTACCGTTGAGCCCGCGGCCGGGCCCGGCGGCGCGACGGCGGCCCCCTGGCGCCTCGCCCGCGCCCACGCCAAGGTGCCCGGCGAGTTAGGACGCCCCGCCGCCCGACGATCGCCGCCGGAGCCGAAAATGCAGCATCTCTACGCCATCGGCGGCCTTCGCGTCGCCTCGGACGTCGCCCTGCCCCATGCGCGGCCCGTCGCGCCGGGCGCGGACGCCGAGGCCTCCGCGCCGGGCGACGACTTGGTGGAGATCCGGCGCGTCGAGACGCTGGACCGCCCGGCCGGCGCGCTGCACGACGGCGTCCGCTTCGCCGCCGACCCGCGCGACGTGTGGTTCTCGGTGGACGAGGGCCTCGCCCTGCGAGTCCGCCAAGGCCGGCGCATCGACGTCTTCTGCCCCGACGAGGGCCGCCAAGAGGATGTGGTGCTCTACCTCATGGGCTCGGCCTGGGGCGTGCTGTGCCATCAGCGCCGGCGCCTGCCGCTGCACTGCAGCGCGGTGGCGGACGGAGAGCACGCCATCGCCCTTTGCGCCGAGTCGGGGGAGGGCAAGTCGACGCTGGCCGCAGCCCTCGCCGCGGCCGGCTTCGCCCATGTCTGCGACGACGTCGCGCTTCTGGACCCCGAGGGCGACTCCTTGCGCTTCACGCCGGTGGACAAAGGGCTGAAGCTGCATCGCGAGGTGGCCGAGCGCCTGGCGCTGACCGGAACGGGCCGCGTCTCCGCCTTGCCGGACTTCGACAAGATCTATGCCCGGCCCGCCAGCAGCGGCGCGCGCGACCACTATCGCCTGCGGGCGGTGGTCTCGCTGCGTCGATCCCGGGCGGACGCGCTCGTCCTGCGCCCGTTGAGCGGGGCGGAGGCGTTCTCGACCCTCGACGACAACGTCTACCGACGGGAATGGATCAGCGTGCTGCGCGACGGACCCGAGGTGTTCGCCCAGATCGGCGAATGCCTGCGCCGCACCGACGTCTACGCCTTCGAACGGCCGCGCGATATCGGCCGGCTGGAGGAAGGCGCCGAGCATCTGGCCGACGCGCTTCTGCGCGTTGGGCTGCAGGGCGACTGACCCGTCAGGCCTCGCCAAGCGTTCGGACGACCGAGGCTCCGCGATTCTCGTTCGTCACGCGCCCTAGGCCGCATCCTCCCCCCGGCGCGCGGCCGCCGACGCCGCGGCCTCGGCGGCCTCGGCCACGATCGCCAGATCGGCGTCGCTCAAAGCCAGCGACGGGTAGACCTTGCCGGCCGACTTGAACACGCCGCCAGCGCGCAGGGCAGCGTTCCAGGTCTCGTTCCGCTTCGGATCGTCATGGCGCGCCGTGCGGTAGTCGCGGACGTCGTTCGAGGTGAAGATCACGTCGAACAAGGTCTCGTCCCCGCAAATCCGGTGCGCGACGCCCTGGGCGGTCAGCGCAGCGGACTGCATCTCCGTCAGACGACGCCCGATCGCCCTCAGCCGCGCGTACTGATCCGGCCGCCGCAGCACCTCCATCGTCTTCAGCCCGGCCGCCGCCGCCACGGGCGCGCCGGAGAGGGTGCCGAGCTGCATCAGCCAGTTCTCCTCGCCCACGACGGCCTTGTCGAAATGCGCCATGATCTCCGCCGACGCGCCAAGCGCCGCCAGCGGAAACCCGCCGCCGATCACCTTGCCCAAGGTGCAGATGTCCGGGACGACGCCGTAGCGCTCCTGCGCCCCGCCATAGGCGAGGCGGAAGCCGGTGACGATCTCGTCGAAGATCAGCAGAACGCCGCGCCGGTCGCAAAGCTCGCGCAGACCCTGCAGAAAACCCGGCGCGGCGGGGATGATCCGCTGCAGCGGCTCCACGATGATGGCGGCGACGTCGTCATGCTCGTCGAGCAGGGAGGCCGTCGCCTCCAGGTCGTTGAACGGCGCGATCAGCATCTGCTCGGCCACGCCGGGCGGAATGCCGGCGCTGTCGGGCACGGGCGTCGGGAAATTCACCTCCCGCGCCGGCGCGAGGCTCATCTGAGCCTCGGCGCTCATGCCGTGGTAGCCGCCCTCGAACTTCAGGATCTTCGGCTTGCCGGTGAAGGCGCGGGCGAGGCGCAGGGCGTACATGTCCGCTTCGCCGCCCGAGGTGACGAAGCGCACCTGCTCGCAGGCCGGAACGGCCTCGACGATCGCTTCGGCCAGCTCGATGCCGCGGGCGTTGTTGGCGAAGAAGGTCATGCCGTCGGTCAGCTGCGCCAGCACCGCCTCCATCACCTCCGGGTGCCCATGGCCGAGCAGCATGGGGCCTGAGCCGATCAGCAGGTCGACGTATTCGTTCCCGTCCTCGTCCCAGACCCGGGCGCCTTCGCCCCGGGCGACGACCACGGAGGCGTCGAAATTGCCGAAGCCCGCCGCGGGCAGAACCTCGCGCGCGCGGGCGATCCATTCGGCTTGGGTGCTGAGCTTGAGCATGGCGGGCGATCCACGGCGAGGTCCGGCGCGCCCAGGCGCGCGGCGTCCATGACGAGACCGAGGCCTGGGCCCTCGGAGGGTGCGATGCGGCCCACGCCGAGTTCAGCCTCGGCCGGGCGCAGGGCCGCGGTTCGCCGACGACGGCGCGGTCCGCGCGGGTGTGCGCAGTCAGCAAGCCACAGGTGCGGCGGCCGCGGCAAGGCCGCGGGCGCGGCGTCGAGAGCCGCCGACCGACCTTTCGATCGCCGCGTCAGAGGGCGGCGCCGGCGTTGATCCTGGAGCGCATGCGGCGCGCGCGGCGCGTCGCGTAGCGTTCGGCCATGCGCAGAAGGTCCGCCTCCGACCGGATGGGGTCGGGCGCCGGCTTGATCACGCCCTTCACGTCGAAGCCGGCCTGATCCTCCATCCAGGCCACCTCGTCGGCGTGCGTCGCCAGATGCGCCTCGATCAGCTCCTGGCCCAGGCCGAACTTGATCTCGCCGACGTCCTTCAGCGTCTTGCGCATCATCAGCAGGCTTCTGGCCCGCTCGCGCGGGGGCAGCAGATAGCCGCCGTACTTGTTGAAGGCGAAGATCGCGCCCACCGCTTCGGCCGACAGGCTCTCGTTCACTTCGGACTCGAGCTTGGGAACCTCGCCGGCGCCCACGCGACGAGCGAAGTCTACGACGACGTCTCCGCCCGCTAGATCCGCGCGGTCGAAGCGCACGAGCTGCAGATCCTCGCGCGCGACGTTCGCCAGGATCGGGGCGAAGAAGCCGCGATAGGGCGGCGGCGGCACGGAAAAGCTCCGCTTGCCCATCCTGACCCTCTGCTGGAACTGGCTGTCGACCAGCGAGGCGAGGGGGCGGACATAGGCGATCACGACGAGGCGGTCGAAGCTCTCCTTGAAGAAGGCGAACATCTCTGCGACCTCGCCCGCCGACAGGCTCTCCACGATCCACTCGCAGGACAGCACGACGTTCTTGTCGGTCTTCATCGCGCGGTCGAAGGCGGCCGTTTCGGCTCGAGCCCTCTTTTGGACCTCCTCCGTGCCCAAGGCGTCGACGCGATGCTTCGGCATGTTCGCCGTGCTGTCGGAAAATCGGGCCCGCAGCGTGCCGCCGTGGTGGGGCGTGCGGAACCTGGGGTAGACCAGACCGCGGTCCCGATAGCCGGCGAAGGCGGTCTGGATCGACGTCGAGCCGGTCTTGGGCATGCCCAGATGAAGGTAGCAGGTCCGCATGGCGTGTCCGTGGTTCGACCCGTCAGGCCGCGCGGAGCCGCGCTCGCGGCGCGCTCGACGCAAGCCAAACTCGTTGTGTCATAGCGGCCCGCCGATCGAAAGAGGGGCGCGAAAACCCATCGATCGGCCGCCGAGCCGCCGGCGCGCTCAGGCCCGTTCCGAGGAAAACGCCGCTTCGAGCGCGCGCAGCTTGCCCGCGATGAAGCCCCCCTGCGGTCGGATCATGTGCGCCAGGCGCATCAGCGCGCGGGCGAGCCGCCGATCCGCGCCCTCGACGGAAAGGGCGAGGTCGCGCAGCAGATCCGCCTCGTGGTCGTTCAGGCAGCCCAACGGCGCCAAGGGCCGCATCAGATCATGCATGTGCTCGAACACCGCCACCAGGCTCAGCCGGCTTCGGATCGGCCCGCCGGCGGCGCGCGGGATGCGCGACGCGGCGTCGGCGAAGCCGGCGTTGATCGCGTCGGTCTTCTCGATCAGCCCGTCGAGCGAGCCGCCCAGACGGGTCAGCGTCGCCTCGTCGTAGCCCATTCTGCGCTTGGCCAGGCGCACCAGCTCCAGCAGCTCCTGGCGGGTGCCCTCGTTCACCCGCTCGGCCGTGTCGCGCAGCGCCCCGGCGCAGCCGATGGCGTCCAGAAATCCCTCCAGATGCGCCGGCCCGGGGCCGCGATAGCCGCGCACGACGACCTTGTCGGCCCCGAAGGTCCGCGAAAGCAGGTCCACCGCGCGGTTCTGCGCCAGAAAGCCCCGGTCCAGGTTGCTGTAGAACATCGCGAAGTTGCGGGTTCCGGCGCCGCCCTTGTTGACCTCGTTGTACCAGGATTTCAGCAGGGCCAGCGGCTCGCGCAAGTAGATCAGCGGGCGCACCTCGAAGCGGGCGAGCAGGCCCGCGAGCTCGGCGAACGCCGCCTCGACGTCCTTTCGCAGGGCCAGCTGATAGAACTCCTCGGAACTGATCAGCGCCCGGGGCTGGGGCGCGGCCTCCACCTCGGCCGCCAGCTCCGCGAAGGCGGCCTCGACGTTCAGATCGCCGCGGTACCAGGGCGGCGGCACGAAGCCATGGCGGGCCCCCAGCGACAGCGACAGGCGGCCGTGGCTCGTCTCCCCGCCCAGGGCGCGGCCGGCCTTGGGGTAGAGAAGGCCGTGAGCCTTCAGCTTCGCCCCCTCCTGATGGAACCGCTTCTGGACCGCGGAGGTGCCGGTCTTGTAGTGACCGACATGCAGATAGAGGGTCTTCATTCGGCGCCGTCGGCCCCCGCAATTGCGTCGCAGCGGGAAAGCACTAAGCCAATCGCCGCGGCAGCGCAAAGCGCGAAGCGCTCGCGGCGCCTGGGCCTTCGCCGCGCCCCCAAGCCGCGCGGCGGGCGGTTGCTATGGGCCGCCTCGGCGGCCTAGAAACCGGGGATGTTCAGAACCCGAAGGCCGCGCGCGGCGGCGCGCTTCATCAGCGGACGAGAGACCGCGTGAGCCCGTCTTCGTCGACCGCCGCCGCGTCGCCGGGCGGCGCCGCCCCGCGGCGGCGGCTGATCGTGCATATCGGCGTGCAGCGCACCGCCACCACCACGCTGCAGTCCTTTCTGAAGGCCAACGTGCCGGCGCTCGCCGCGCGCGGCGTGCTTTATCCCTACGGCGTCGCGCGACACAAGCGGCTCGCCAACCGCCTGTTCAACGGCGCGCTCGACCCGCTGGAGGCGGCCCGCGACATGACCGAGCGGGCCGACGCGCGCGAGGCGGCGACCGGACGGCCCATCGACGCCTTGCTGATCAGCGACGAGGACATCTGCGTCCGTCTCGACATGGCGCCGTTCGAGGCGATGCGGGAGGTCTTCGACCTGCGCGTCGTCTACGCCCTGCGCCGCCAGGACCTGTGGCTGGAAAGCTGGTACCTGCAGAACGTCAAATGGCAGTGGAACCGCCACCTGCGGCGCCTGACCTTCGACCAGTTCCTCGCCGAAGCCGACCGCTTTGCCTGGATCGACTACGACGCCCGCATGCGCCGGATCGAAGCGGCTTTCGGAACGGACGCGGCCCGTCCCTACGTCTTCGAGACCGCAGCCATGCCCGACGGCCCCGTCGCCGCCTTCGCGCAAGCCGCGGGCCTGGATCTGGCCGGCCTGCCCACGCCGCCCGCCCACGCCAACGCCTCCCTCTCCCCGCGCATGACCGAGCTGCTGCGCCGCCTGCCCTTGCACGAGGCCCCTCCGGCCCTGCGCGGCAAGCTGGTGGAGGCCGCGCGCGCCGCCGAGGCCGAGCAGTCCGCGCGGCTCGGCCCGCCGCCGTCGCGGCTGCTGAGTCCCGAGAAGCGGGCGCAGATCCTCGACCGCCATGCTGAGGGCAACGCGGCCCTCGCGAGGCGCCGGTTCGGGCGGGACGCGCTGTTCCTCGACCCGCCGACGGACCCTGCGGAGCCCGTGGCGGACCCGCGCCTGCCCTCCGACGCAGAGGCGCTGCTCGCCGACTACGTCGCGCCCTTGTTCCGCGCCCTCATCGCCCAAGCGCAGGAGCAGACGCCAGCCGCCGCGCCCCAACCCCGCATGGAGGTCCCTCTGGGAGTCGAAGATGGCCGGGACTGACGACACGGACAGGCCCGCCGCCGACGGCACGACGCCGGCGCGCATCGAGCCGCGCCCCGCGACGCTGCCGAGGCTGCCCGACCTCGTCGGCTCGCTCCTGATCGTCACCTACGGACGCTCCGGATCGACGCTGCTGCAATCCATGCTGCAGACCATTCCCGGCGCCCATGTCATGGGCGAGAACTTCAACGCCCTCTTTCCCGTCTTCCAGTCCCTGCGCAGCGTCCAGCGCACCAAGCGCACCTGGGGCAGAGTGGCGCGCGCCGACGACAGCCCCTGGTGCGGCGCCGACCGGGTCGCCCCAGGACGCTACGGCCGCCGCCTGGTCGACGCCTTCATCGGCGAGGTGCTGAACCCGCCCCGGGACGCTCGCTGGATCGGCTTCAAGGAGATCCGCTACCCCAATGTCGGCGACGACTTCGCCGCCTACATGACCTTCCTGCTGAACCAGATGCCCAACGCCTACATCGTCTTCAACTCCCGCGAGGCCGGGAGCGTCGCCCGCTCCGGCTGGTGGACGCGCAAGTCGGCCGAGCAGGTGGCGTCCATGGTCCATGAGATGGACGCCAGGTTCGCCGACTTCGCCGCCCAGCACCCCGACCGCTGCCGCCATGCCTTTCATGAGCGCACCGTCGCGGACCCCGCCAGCGTCGCGGAGATCTTCGAGATGCTGGGCGAGCCCTTCGATCTGGAGGCGATCCAGGCCCGCACGGCCCGCCAGCTGACCCACTGAGCGCCCGGAGCCGAGGACGCCCAGGCCGACCTTCGCCAACCCAAGCCTTCGGTCAATCGAGCCCCGACGCGACCGCCGCCTTCGGCCCAGGCCGATCCGACGGCCCCGCGAGCGCGCGCGCCGGCGCGATCAGCTGGGCGAGCAGGTGCTTTCCCAACCGCGGCGCGTTCGCTCGCGTCCACAGCGCCGGCGTGGTCGCGAAGCTAAGCAGCGTCAGCAAGGTGGCCCCGGCGCGCCCGCCCGGCCCCAGCGCCACCGGCCGACCCCAGCGGCGCCCGAAGCGCGCCGTCATCCAGGCGTCGCGCTCGGCGTCGACGTCGTGGCCCTTGGCGCGCGCCCGCCCCGCCAAGTGGCGGCCGATCGGCCGACGATGCGCGACCGCCGCCGCGTCGACGATGGCGACGCGGCCGGCCCCGCGCACATGGCCCGCCCAGACGAAGTCCAAGCCCTTCGCCGCCGGGCGCCCCTCCATCTCCGGCAGGCATACCCGCAGAAGCTCCGTCGACAGGATCGGCGCCATCAGCTCCACGAAGTTCGTCGGCCGCAACCGGGCGAACCGGTTGCGCACGGTGATGGCATGCGAAAACGCGCTGTCAGGCGTCAACGCAGGCTGCGCCAGCGCGAGATCATGCGCCTCCACCACGTCAAGGAACCGGGCGACGATCGCGGCGTCCGCCTCCAGATCGTCGTCGGGCAGCCAGACCCTCGGCGCGCGCTCCAACAGATCGGTCCGGCGCGTCAGCAGCCGGTGGATCGCGTCCCACTTGCCGCCCGCTTCGGGCAGCACCTCGTCGGGCTCGAACTCCGCGAGATCGGGAACGTCTTGATAGGGCGACAGCACCAGATCCCAGTCCCGCTCCGCCCGCGGCGTCTTGGCCCAGCCGGAGACGCGGTGGTCCGCGCCCAGCCGGATCAGAACCAGAACGCGCGGCCGCGCCTGCGCGCGAGGCCCGTCGCTCATGCAGCCGGTCGCCGGCGGGCGAGAAACGCCTGCGCGACGTCGAGCGCCCTGCCGATGGTCACGTCCATGTCGAGATACTGGTACGTGCCCAGACGCCCGACGAAGGTCACCCCCTTCACCTGCGCCGCGCGCTCTTCGTATTGGGACAGCAGCTTCTTCTCGTCGACCAACCGGATCGGGTAGTAGGGCACGTCGTCCGGTCCGCAGAACCGCGAATACTCACGGAAGTAGATCGTCCCCGGATGTTCCTCCGCCTCCCAGGGGGAGAACCACTTGTGCTCGGACACGCGCGTGAACGGCGTGTCGATGTCGGGATGGTTCATCACCGCGCAGCCCTGGTGATCGCCCTCCGCCCGCTCCGCTTCGAAGTCGAGCGTGCGGTAGCCCAGACGGCCGATGTCGCAGCCGAACCAGCGGTCCAGGGGCCCTGAGTAGAACACGTGATCGAAGCGCTCGGTCTGATCCTCCCACCTCGCCTTCAGCCGCAGCTCGATGTTCGGATGATCGAGAATGTTCTCCACCAGCGCCGTGTAGCCGTGCCGCGGCATGCCCTGATGCGGATGGTTGAAATAGTTGTCGTCGTAGTTGAAGCGCAGCGGCAGCCGCTTGAGGATCGAGGCCGGCAGCTCCGTCGGATCGACCCCCCATTGCTTGAGCGTGTAGCCCTTGAAGAACGCCTCGTAGAGGTCGGCGCCCACGAAGCGCAGCGCCTGCTCTTCGAAGCTGCGCGGCTCTTCGATGTCGAGCCGCGCCTTGGACTCGATGAAGGCCTTGGCCTGCGACGGCGTGAAGGCCGCGCCGTAGAACTGGTTGATGGTGTGCAGGTTGATGGGCAGCAGATAGACCTTGCCCTGCACCGTCGCCTTGACCCGGTTCACATAAGGCATGAACTCGGCGAA
>JBCCPD010000043.1:0-14683 GCA_039025075.1 Pseudomonadota bacterium
GCTGGCCGGCGCCGCAGCGGCGGCCAGCGCCGCGGCCGCGATCTTGGCGGCGCCGGTGCATGGCGGGCCCGGGGAGGCCGTCGAGGCGGCGGCGTGCTCTCCTCTGCGCGTGGCGACGGCGAACCTCTATGAGCGCAACTGCTGCGAGGACGCGCTCTGGGCGGCATTGCAGGCGATCGACGCGGATCTTCTGGCGACGCCGGAGCTGACGCCGGACATGGCCGGCCTGAAGGATCGGCTGAGCGAAGCCTATCCTTGGGCGGCCTTCGCCGAGCCGACGGGCACGACGGCTCGGCGTTTGGCGCTGTGGTCGCGGTGGCCGATGGGAGAGGACGCGGTGCTGTCGGCCGGACCGCATCCGACGCACGTGCTCGCGCGACTGCGACAGGGTGACGGAGCGGAGCTGCGGGCGATGGCCGTGCATATGGGCTGGCCACGGAGCCTTTTGCGGCGCTATGGGCCGACCGAGGATTTCGAGCGGTTCCGCGAGGCGTTCGACGGCCCGACGGTGGTGATGGGCGATTTCAACGCGCCGCCTTGGGGCTGGGCGGTGCGGCGCGTAGGCGAGGTGGCCGGCGCGGCGGCGCCGAGCGGCTGGCGGCCGACCTGGCCGGGGGCCGCGTGGGGGGCGGCGGGGCGATGGCTCGGCCTTCCCATCGATCACGTTTTGGCGTCGCCGGACATCGCGGTGCGGCGGATCGAACGGTTCGCGCTGCCTGGCTCGGATCATCTGAGCGTGGTCGCGGATCTTTGCTTGCCCGGATAGGCTGGACCCTGTCGCGCCGACGCGCCTCAGCCGCCCATGGCGGGCAGAACGCGCGGCGCGGGATCGGCGCGGGATCCGGCGTCGCCGGGCCGCGCTGCGGCGGAGGTCCAGCTTCCGGTGTGGCTGATGACTAGGATCGACAGCGCGATCATCATCGGGAACGTCAGCCAATAGGTGTTGATGTCGTTCACCTGCCATTGCACCAGGGCCGCGGCCAGCATCGCGCGCATGACCGCTTTGGCGCGCTGGTCACGAGCCGGCGAGCCGATCATCTCGCGGCCCATCGCGCGCCAGATCCTGAAAAGGAAGGCGAGGAAAAAGACGAAGCCGATGAAGCCGAACTCGGACAGACCTTGCAGGAAGAAGTTCTCGACCCCGTGGTCGAGCATGAACCCCACGTTGCGGTAGCCGTAGCCAAGCACCGGGTTGTAGGCGAGCAGCTCCACCACGTTGCCCCAGTGCTCCAGCCGGCCGGAGGTGAGCTGGACGCCTGAGACGCGTCCTTCCAGCAGCGCCTGGAAGCGCAGCGCGAGCAGCGGATTGATCGGCACCGACAGGTCCAGAACCACGACGAGCAGGGCCGCCGCTCCGACCGCGGCCGCCACCGCGAGGCAGACCGTGAGCGCCAGAGACCGGGTCACGACGCGCCGGTCGAGCAGAAGCACCAGCAGGAACGCGCCCAAGGTCAGCAGCAGGATGCGCGACTGGCTGGTCGCGAAGACCATCAATGCCCAGAGCGGCGTGGCCGCGATCAGGACGTAGCCGAGGCGCGACATGCCGCCGAGAAACGCGAACACGGTCAGTGCGGCGATCACGAAAAGCCCATGGAACGCATAGGCCCCGCTTTCGCCTACGATGCCGCCCATGCGTTTGAAGTAGTTGCCCAGCAGCGGGCTGGAAGGCGCGGCGCCGACGATGCCGCCGTCGCGAAGGCTCTGATGCGCGTTGAAGGCGTCGCTGCCAGCCATGTAGGCCAGCGTCATGAAAATGACGAAGATCGCGGCTGCCGTGAAGGCGAAGAGGCCCAGCCTGACGAAGGCGCGCGGAGGCGGCTTGAGGGCGAAGGCCAGCAGGCCGGGGCCGAAGATGAAGAGGTGGCGCACAGGGTACAGCACCTGCTCCACGCCCATCTTGCGTGCGTATTCCGGCATCGACCCGATCAGCACCAAACCCGCCGACGACACCACGAAGGACCACAGAAGGAATAGGAGCAGCAACCGCTCGGCCGGGTTGACGTTACGCTTCACGGTGAGGCGCAGCACGGCGTAGATCGCGAGGCAGGCGGCGCCGACGATGTCGGCGGGACGCAGAAATTCCGGCATGCCGGGAAATTGCGCGAAAAACTGCGGCACGAAGAAAATGAGCAGAAACATGCCCACGAAAAGCGACGGCACGCTGACCATCCAGGACGATGGTCCGAGCGCCGGTCGACGGGGTATCGCGAGCGGACTGTTCACCGTCCGGGGATAGCCGCGAGGAAGCTTGCCGTCAACAAATCGGGCGCGGTGGCGGGACGGTGCGCACGGGTCCGCGACCGGAAAAAACCTCTGCGGCGACGCGATGGATTTCCCACAGGCGCTCGCCCGCCTATTCTCCACCTCGATGTTGATGCGAAACCTAACAACAAAGAGGTCGAAACGCCTATGCCGCTGCCGAGCACGAGGCCCGCTCGGATGCGCTCGCGATGCGGCGGGCCGAGCGCGGTCGCCTCATGAGCGGGCTGTTGGATAGCGCGCGCAGGCGCAACTGCGCCACGGGGAAGCGCTGCGCATGAGCGTCGAGGGAGAAGCCCCCCGGACGCGGGTTGCGCGGCTGCCCGCGGCTCGGTCGCTGCTGAAGACCGGCGCGGCGACGGTCTTCATCAAGGGCTTTGCGGCGGTGCTGAGCCTGGCGATGCTCGCCGGCCTGACGCGGGCCATGTCGGCGGACGAGTACGGCCGCTTCGCCTTCTGCCTCAGCTTCGCCATGGTCGCCTCGGTGGCGGTCGGGATGGGGTACCACACCGGCATCCTGCGCTGGCGGCCCGAGCACGAGGCCGAGGGCGACGCAGACAAGGCCGAAGCGGCCGAGCGCTGGGCGCTGAACATGACGCTGGCCATTTCCCTGATCGCCTGCGGCGCGGTCGCTCTGGCGTTGCGCGGGGTCGACCTGCTGATGACCGGCGATCTCGCCGTGGGCGCAGCCGGCCTCGACGAGATGGAAGGCGCGCTGGCCCTCACCGTGCCGCTGGCGGCGTCCACCTACCTGTCGAGCGCTTTGCGGGCGCGCGGCGCCATAATCTGGGCGCTGCTGCCGCGTGAGATCATCTGGCGCGCCGGCGTGACCGCCGTGGCCGGCGCGGCGCTGATGCAGAAGTGGGAGCTGGATGCGGCGCAGACGCTGTGGGTTTCGGCGGGCATTCTGGCGTCTCTGTCGTTCGCGCAAGCGGCGGCCTTCGGCGTGCGGCCGGGGCGCCAGCTCGCCTCCGCCCCGGCGCTGGGCTTTCGCGGCGCGGCGCGGGTATGGAACCGCAGGGCCGGCCCGATGTGGGGCTCGTCTTTCCTGAGCTCTATGCAACGGTATTTCGAAGTGGTCCTGCTCGGCCTGTTCGTGGCGCCGGCGATGGCGGGCCTCTACTTTTCAGCTCTGAGCATCGCGCATGTGCTCTCGTTGTCGTTGATGGCGGGCAATCTGGTGGCCGGGCCGCATCTGTCGCGGGCTTGGCATGGCGGCGACAAGGCCGGCGCGCAGAAGTTGCTCAACGTGATGATGCTGGCGATCGCCGGGCCGACCCTCGCTGGTCTGCTGCTGATCGTCGTGCTGGCCCCCTACCTGCTGGCGGTGTTCGACCCGACCTTCGCGGAATGGAGCGGTCTGCTGATTCTGCTGTCGGTCGGCACGGGTCTCAACGCGCTGGCCGGCTGCACCAGCCTGACGTTGATGCTGGCGGGAGAGGAGCGGCGGAATTTCCGTATTCTGGCCTTGTCGCTGGGTCTGGCAACGGTCGCCCAGCTGATCGCGATACCCATCATTGGCGTCTGGGGCGCTGCGATCTTCAACGTCGCCGGAGGGGCGATGCGGATCGTTTGGACCCGGCATGTTTGCGTGACGCGCCTTGGCCTCGACCCGACGGTCTACGGTCTGGCGAAAGAAGGCTGGCGCAGGTTTTCCGCTCGGCGCGCAGACTGATCCAAGGTCGGACGAAGACCGCCGCCGAGGCGGAAGCCACCGCCGCGACAACGCCAACTCACGCGACCGTTCAGTTCACATAGTAGCGGTTGGCCGACTTGTAGTAGTACCGATCATAGCCGCCATAGCCGTACTGCGACTGCTTGCGCAGGTTGATCTGCGTCAGCGCGAGGCCGGTCACCCGGGCCTTGATCTGACGGAGGCTTCCCAAACCCTTCTTCACCAGATCGCGGTGCGTCACGTTCCAGCGAGCGCAGTAGATCACCGCGTCCGCCAACGGGGCGATGACGCGGGCGTCCGGCACGGCGAGCACCGGCGGCGTGTCGACGATGATGAACTCGTAGCGGTCGCGCAGGTCGGACATGAAGTCCTCGAACCGCTGAGAGGAGAGGACGTCGGCGGCGTTGACCTTGGACTCCTCGCCCGGGATCACATCGAGATTGGTCTCTTCGTCGTGATGCACGACGTCTTCAAGCTTTTCGGCCCCGGTCAGAATGCTGAGCAAGCCGGCCTGGCTGTCGAAGTTGAAGTAGCTGCGGAAGGTGCGGCGACGCAGGTCGCACTCGATCAACAGGGTCTTCTTGCCCAAGGCCGCGGCGTTTTGCGCCAGCAGGATCGAGCAGGTCGTCTTGCCCTCCTTCGGCAAGGACGAGGTGAGCATCACCACCTGCGGCTGCTTGTCGACGTTGGAAAGCAGGACGCCGGTCCGCAGGTTCCGCACCGCCTCCATCATCTGCGAAGAGCCCCGCTCTCTCGCATAGGCGAGCAGGTCGGCCCGGCGGCGGACCGGGGCCGCGGGGATCGAGCCCATGACCGAAATGCCGGTGGTCGCTTCGAGATCTTCGGCGGTGCGGAAGGAGTTGTTGGTCCGCTCGACGAAAATGACGAAGGCGATGCCGATCAGTCCGCCGAAGAACCCGGCGGCGACGACCGTGAGCGTCTTGTTGGGATAGCTGGGAACGAAGGTCTCGACCGCCGGGGACAGGAGGCGCGCGTCCGGCTGCTGCACGCCCTGCTGGACGGAGGTTTCGTTCAGCCGGCGGAGGAACTGCTCATAGATCCGGCGGTTGGCCTCGGCCTCGCGCATGAGCTGGCGCAGCTCCACCAGGTCTTCGGATTGAACCGCGAGCTCCACTTCCAACTGAGCGATGGAGGTTTCGACCCCGCTGATCTGACGCTCCGCACGCGTCACTTCGGCGTTGAGCGACGCGAGGGCGCGGGCCTTGAAGGTTTCGATGCGGGCGTCGACCTGGGTGGTGTCGGCGCCGTCCGCGAGCAAGGCCGCCCGACGCTCCACCAGCGGCGCGAGACGCGGGTCGCCGGCGACCTGGGCCGCGGCCGCGGAATCGCCGGCCGCGATGGCGGCGTCGAGCCCCTCCGCGCGCTGCTGAGCGTCGGCGCCGTCGGCGACCAGCTCGTCCCGCCGCTCCCGCAGCTCCTTGAGCTGTCGGCCGCCGAGGGCGAGCGCCTCTTCGGAGATCAGCGTCGTTGAGGCGTTGTAAGCCTCGACCGCGGCCTCGGACTCCTCCAGCTCCACCCGCAGCTCGGCCACGCGGTCGGCCAGCCATTCAGTGGCGGCTTGGGTCGCCTCGAACTTCGTTTCCAGCTGCTCGGTGATGTAGAGATCGGCGAAGGCGTTGGCGATGCGGGTCGAAAGGAACGGATCTTCCGTTTCGATGGTCACCTCGTAGACATAGGTGTTGTCGATCGACTGCACGTTCTGCGCCTCGAGCAGCAGCTCGATGGCGCGCTGGCGCGCGAAATACTCGGGCGAGAGCATGTCGTCGGACACGACCTCCCGATCCGTGACGGCGCCGCGCACGGACTGCTTGACCAGCTCGATGCCGCCGCCGATCGCGCCTACGATGAAGTTGGGTTCCTGCACTTCGACCAAGTCAGGGTTGAAATAAGGGTGGGCGACGAGGTCGAGCTTGTCGACCACTCGTCCGGCGAGCTTGCGCGAGCGCAGAACCTGAGCTTCGGCCAGGATGGCGAAGAAGTCCGTGGTCATTCCGGTGAGCACGCTTTCGACGTCAATGAACTGCTCTTCCCGCTGGTCGAGCATGACGACGGCATGAGCCTGATATCGCGGCGTCAAAGAGTAGACGAAAGCCATGGCGAGCAAAGCGAAACCAAGGCCGAAGATCGCCACGGTGCCTTTGCGCCGCCACACCAGCGTGAAGAGCGACATGAGGTCGAACTCGATGTCGTCGCCTGCTTCGGGGCGCCCCGTGACCTGCGACGGCAACTCGACCGGTTCGCTCGTCGGGTCCGCTTTTCCCTGAAAGGCGTTCACGTGCGTCCTCCTCCCGCCTGCAAAGGCGATCCCCGACCGGCGTCCTAGAGCACGCGGACGCCAACTTCAACGCGCAAACCCGTCAAATGCGGCCGGCCTCGGTCCGCAACAAATTAGATGTAGCCTCGAACGGCGCATTTGGCGAGGTTTTCGCCGTGCCACGCCGGATGGCCGAACGCCGCGGAGCCCAGGTCTCACGGCCTTGGCCCGCCGGTTGCGAGGCCCTGGGCGGACTGCTAACGACCTCGCAAGCAGGGGTGTTCTACAGCGCTCCTCCAGGTCACTCGGTGTTCAGAACGGCCCATGGTCGCAGATCCGCAGTCGCAGATGCGCGAGGACGCGCCTCCTCAACCGGCGCGACGCTTCGCCGTGATGCTGTATTG
This sequence comes from Pseudomonadota bacterium, assembly GCA_039025075.1. Classification (GTDB taxonomy): domain Bacteria; phylum Pseudomonadota; class Alphaproteobacteria; order Rhodobacterales; family Rhodobacteraceae; genus Albimonas. The sequence goes on from JBCCPD010000043.1 coordinate 6,614, forward strand.
CGCGCGCTCCGGCTCCACTTTCTTCGCCCACCGCCTGGCGCAGAGCGACCCGCGCGTCGCCATGCTGCCTGAGTTCAGGCTGCCGGTCCTCCTGTTCTGGAAGGGCGACGAGAAAGTGCGGTCGCTGGACGCCGATGCGCTGCTGGACGTCATCCGCGACGACGTGCAGTTCTCCAACCTCGGCATTCCCGAAGACCAGTGGCCCGACCTGGCGAGGCGGCTCGCCGGACGATCGACGCGGGAGATCCTCGAGTCGATCGTGGACGTCCATCTGCGCCTGAAAGGCCGGGCGGAAGCCGAGGAGGTGGTGCTGAAGAACGCCAGCTTCGCCCATAATGCGGAGGCTGTTCGCGCGGTCTTCCCTGAGATCCGCGGGGTGCATGTCATGCGCGACCCGCGCGGAGCGGCGAGCTCGATGCTGCGCACCCCGTCGCCCTATGACGACGGGTACCCCCAGGCCCACGGCGACATCGTGCATGCGGCGCGGCTTTGGTCCGGCTATGTCGATCTGGTCGCGTCGCTGGACTGGCCGGTGATCGAGGTGCGCTACGAGACACTGCTCGAGGCGCCCGAGGCGCGGGCGGCCGACGTGGCCCGCTGGCTGCTCGGCGGCGCGGCCCCGGCCGAGGACACGAGCGGGAACGAGGCGACCGCACCGGCGGACGCCGACGCGGCCGAATTCGAGGTCGGCAAGGCTGAACTGCGCATCCACAGCCTGATCTCCCAAGACGGGCTGCAGGAGCGGGCGACCGCCTGGGACTCGGAGCTCGCGCCCTGGCAACGCCTCGCGGTGGAGGCCATCGCGGGCGAGAGGATGACGCGTCTAGGCTACGCTTTTTCGTCCGGCGGCGACGCGCCGCCGGCCCTGTCGATGCGCGCGCGGCTCACCAGCCTGAAGAACCAGACGCGGCACTATGGGCGGTCGGCCGGACGGCTGCTCTGGTGGGCGGCGACGGACCCGCGCACGGCGCGCATCCGGCTGCGCCAGTTCATCGCGCGCATCCGCGGACGGTACTGACCCGCAGCAGCCGACCGGCGCCGACGCTCGTTTGACCCCGCGAGGCCCGCCCCCTAGCCTCGCGTCCGAGGCCGAGCGCTCGGCGAGGCCGCGGACCGCGTGAGGACGCAGGATGTCCCGACCCGAAGCGTTCGACTGGGAGGCCGCCTATCCGCCCGGCGTGCGCTGGGACGCGCCGATCCGGCGGAGCACGCTGCCGGTCCTGCTGCGCGACGCCGCCGAAGCCTATGGCGCGCGCACGGCGTTGGAATGCCGAGGGGTTGAGATCAGCTACGCTTCTTTGGCGGCCCGGGCGGAGCGTTTCGCCAAGGCCTGCGCGGCGCGAGGTCTAGGCCAGGGAGACACGGTGGCGATCTTTCTGCCGAACACCTGCTGGCATCCCATCGCTTTCTTCGGCGCTCTGCTCGCCGGCTGCCGCGTGGCGCATCTGAGCCCGCTCGACCCCGCTCGGGTGCTGGCGCACAAGCTGGCGGACAGCGCGGCCAAGCTGCTGGTGACGCTGAACCTCGAGACGATGCAGTCGATGGCGGCGGCGTTGCGCGCCTCCGGCGACGCGCCCGAGACGGTGGTCTGCGACGAGACCGCCTTCGCCCTGCCGGCCTCCGCCTGCGCGCCTTTGGCCGAGGGTCTGATCGGCGCGGAGGCCTTCCTCGCCGCAGCGGCGCACGATGCGCCCTGCCCGGCGCCGGCGACCTCTCCCGACGACGTGGCGCTGCTGCAATACACCGGCGGGACCACCGGCCTGCCCAAGGGCGCGATGCTGACCCATGGCAACCTGTCCGCGGCGGTGTCGATCATCGAGGCCTGGAACGACCGTCGCGAGACCTCCCCCCCGCCCGAAAACCCCGTCGCGCTCTGCGTGCTGCCGCTGTTTCACATCTTCGCGCTCTCGGGCCTCCTGCTGCGCGGCGTCAGCCAGGGCGCCAAGATGCTGATCCGCCTGCGCTTCGACGCGGCCGAGGCCCTCGACGACATCGAGCGCCACCGCGTCACCGCCTTCCCCGGCGTGCCGACCATGTGGATCGCGCTGGTGAACCATCCGGGGATCGAAAGCCGCGACCTCTCCTCCCTCGACATCTGCCTGTCGGGCGGCGCCCCCCTGCCGGTGGAGGTGGGCCGCCGCTTCACCCGGCTGACGGGGCTGGAGCTCGGCATCGGCTGGGGCATGACCGAGACTTCGCCCGTGGGCGCCAGCATGCCCCCGGGCGGGACCGAGGCGAAGCCCGGCGCCATCGGCGTGCCGATCCCGGGGCTGGAGATGAAGATCGTCGATCTGGAAGACCGCGGCCGCGACCTGCCGCACGGCGAGGTCGGGGAGATCGCGATCCGCGGGCCCAACGTCTTCATCGGCTACCACAACCGCGACGACGCCACGCGCGAGGTCTTCGACGGCGACTGGTTCCGCACCGGCGACGTCGGCCATCGCGACGAAGACGGCTTCTTCTGGCTGGTGGACCGCAAGGGCGACATGATCATCTCCGGCGGCTTCAACGTCTATCCGCAGATGGTGGAGCAGGCGATCTACGAGCATCCCGCCGTGGCCGAATGCACCGTGATCGGCGTGCCCGACGCCTATCGCGGCGAAAGCGCCAAGGCCTTCGTGACGTTGCGCGACGGGGCCGAGCCGTTCGAGCTGGAGGACCTGCGCGGGTTCCTCGACGGCCGTCTGGGCCGGCATGAATTGCCGCGGGCGCTCGAGTTTCGCGATGAGCTGCCGCGCACGCCGGTGGGAAAACTCAGCCGCAAGGCGCTGAAGGACGAGGAGGCGGCCCGCGGAGAGGCCGTCCGAAACGACGACACGGAAGGAGCCGCCCCATGACCCTCACCGATCCCTTCGATCTGACCGGCAAGGTCGCCGTGATCACCGGCGCCTCGCGCGGCATCGGGCGCGCGGCGGCGGAGGCCATGGCCGCGAAAGGGGCCAAGGTGGTGATCTCCAGCCGCAATCTGGGACCGTGCGAGGAGGTGGCGGCGGCGATCCGCGACGCGGGCGGCGAGGCGATGGCGATCCAGTGCTCCATCACCCACCAAGACCAGATCGAAGGGCTGATCGACAAGACCGAGGCGGAGTGGGGGACCGTCGACGCGATGGTCTGCAACGCCGCGGTGAACCCTTATTACGGGCCGCTGGCGGACCTGCCGGACGAAGTCTTCGACAAGATCATGCGCTCCAACGTCCGATCCAACCTTTGGCTCGCCAAGCGGGTGAAGGACGGCATGGCCGCCAAGGGCGGCGGATCGATCACCATCGTCAGCTCCATCGCCGGGCTGCGCGCCTCTCCGATGATCGCGGCCTACGGGGTGTCGAAGGCGGCGGACATCATCCTGGCCAAGAACCTGGCGCAGGAATGGGGGCCGGAGGGGATCCGCGTGAACTGCGTGGCGCCGGGGCTGATCAAGACCGACTTCGCCCGGGCGCTGTGGGAGGACGAGACGCGCGTGGCCGAGCGCAACGCCGCGACCCCCCTCCGCCGCATCGGAGAGCCGCATGAGATCGGCGGCGTCGTCGCCTTCCTGGCAAGCCCCGCAGCCGCCTTCATGACCGGCGAGACGTTGGTGGCGGACGGGGGCGTGACCTCGGTCTGAGAAGGGCGGCGAGTCGGGGCGGGGCGCTCGGGCGGGGCGCTCCGGCGAGGCGCAAAACGGCTTGCTTGTGGGCCGCGATGCGTCAGACTTGGCGCGGTCCGCTTCGGCGGACGATGCGTGTTTCCAGCAGAGGGCGTCCCATGCGCGTGCTTTCCTCCGTTATCCTTCTGTCCTGCGCGATAATGGCGCTGCCCGCCTCGGCGCAGGCGCTGACCTTCGCCGTGACCGTCACCGAAACCAGCGAAGGGGTCGAAGCGGTGGGCGAAGGCGCCTTCGACACCTCGCAGCTCGCCTTCAGCCTTGGCGTCGTGGCGCCGAGAAGCGCGGCGCTCGGCGAGTTCTTCTTCCGGGTCGATGCTGAGGGGGCCTACTGGACCTGGGTGGTGGCGCCGGGCGCGGACCCGTTCGCCTCGGACTTTCTCGTGACCAGCGACGATGCGGATTTCTCAGGGGACCCGGCCGGCTTCACCATAGGCGACTCCTCGGCGCGGGTGCTGACGCCGGTCGACTACGTGTCCGGCGACTTTCTTTCGAACCGGGTCTTGTTCGAGGGCGAGGATCTGGCGTCGTTCGGCGCGACTCCGGGCGTGTACGTCAAGCTCTACGGCGACGACGACGAGATCGTGGTGACCGTCGTCGACCCGGCGCCGCCCGCCCCCGACCCCGCGGCGGAGGTGCCGCTGCCGGCGGGTCTGGGTCTGCTGGGGATCGGGTTGGCCGCGCTCGGCGCCCTGCGGCGCAGCGGTCGCGGCGGCGGCGCGCGCTGACGCCGGCGGAGGCCGAGCGTCAGTCCGTTCGGCGCTGGGTCGACGCGGCCCACCCCGCGACGGCGAGCGCCACGCCGATGGCGACGCCGGTCCCGACGTCGTCCATCCCCGCGCCCACGCCTGCGCCGACCGCGGCGCCGATGGCGATCCAAATGCTCAAAGTCATCGCTTTCGTCCCTTCTTCGCCGACCCAGCGGCCTCGCGAGACGGGCGAGGAAGCCGGACGTCCCCTCGCCCCGCCCTCGCCCCCGGCGCGCGTCAGCCCTTGCCGAGCAGCCAGCCGCCGTCCACGTCCACCGTCGTTCCGGTCATGAAGTCGTTCTCCACGCACAGCATGATCGCCTGAGCGATCTCGTCCGGCACGCCGGGACGCTCGATCAGGTGGCCGGCGGTCATCTTCTTGTAGAGCGCCGCGCGCTCCTCGCCCTGCAGGGCCACCATGGGCGTGTCGACCTGACCCGGCGCCACCACGTTGATGCGCTTGGGCGCCAGCTCGGGCGCCACGCCGCGCACGAAGGCCTCCACCGCGCCGCCGACGGAGCCGATGGCGATCTGGCCGGGCTTCATCTTACGCGCCGGCGTGCCGGAGACCAGCGTGATCGAGCCGTCCTCGGCCAGCCCCGCGGCGCCGTGGCGGACCACGGTCGCGTAGCCCCACATCTTGTCGAATGAGCCTTTGAAGCCCGCCAGGTCCATCTGCAGGAACGGACCCACGGCGCGGTCGCCGCCGGTCGCGGCCGAGATCAGAACGTCATAGGGCGCGAGCCTGTCCAGCAGCGCCTTCACCGCGCCTTCGTCGCGGGCGTCGCAGGCCTCCAGCGTCACGCCGGCCGGCATCTCGCCGGCCTTCGACGGGTCGCGGCTGATCGCCGTCACCTGGGCGCCCGCCGCGGCCAGCCGAGCCACGGTCGCCTTGCCGATGCCCGAGGTGCCGCCGAAGACCACCGCCTTCTTGCCGTTCACGTCCATGATCCGTCTCCTGCCGTTCGCGATGCGCGCCGCGGCCTCGGCGCGCCGGGGCCGTTCGCGGGGGACGGCACGGATAGCGCGGCGGCGCCGGCGTTGGAAGCCGCCGCGTTCATCCGCTGATTCCCCCGCGCGCCGGCGTTCGGCCAGGGGCGCCCGGCGCGCGATCACTTTCGCGTCGGCGCCGCCGCGTCGATGCCGATGGCGCGGTTCGGAGGCTGGGAATCTGCACTTTGGCGCCGTTTTCGCGCCGCGAGGCGATTGCCGGGTCGTTGATCTTCTGTTTAGTTCCGCGCCGTCCGCGGGGGGCAAACGCTTTCCGCGCCATGCCAATGGGAGGCAAGCACCATGGAAAGACGCAAGTTCCTTCAGGGCGCCGCGCTCGGCGGCGTCGCAGGCGCCGCGCTCGCGGCCCCGGCCATCGCTCAGTCCACGCGCGAGCTGCGCATAGTGTCCACCTGGGGACGGGATTTCCCCGGCCTCGGCATCAGCGCCCAGCGTCTGGCGGCGCGCATCACCGAGCTGTCGGACGGCGCGATCCAGACCCAGTATTTCGCCGCCGGAGAGCGCGTGGGCGCCTTCGACGTGTTCGACGAAGTCGCGGCCGGCAACAGCCAGGCCTATATCGGCGCCGACTACTACTGGATCGGCAAGCACCCGGGCTTCGCCTACTTCACTTCCGTGCCCTTCGGCATGACCACGCCCGAGTGGAACGCGTGGATCAAGTTCGCCGGCGGTCAGGACCTGTGGGACGAGCTGTCCGGCGAGTTCGGGCTGAAGGCCATCCCCTGCGGCTCCACCGGCACCCAGGCGGGCGGCTGGTTCAACAAGCTGATCGAGTCCCCGGACGATCTGCGCGGCTTGAAGATGCGCATCCCGGGCTTGGGCGCGACGGTTCTGTCGAAGCTCGGCGCGTCCACCGTCTCGCTGCCGGGCGGCCAGATCTATGAGAACCTGGTCTCGGGAGCCATCGAGGCGACGGAGTGGGTCGGCCCCTACAACGACTACTTCATGAAGTTCTACGAGGCCGCTCAGTACTACTACACCGGCGGCATGCACGAGCCGGGCGGCGGCATCGCCTTCGGCATGAACGCCTCGTTCTGGAGCGAGCTCTCCGACTACGAAAAGGCGGTCATCGAGGCGGCCTGCCTCGAAGAGCACGCCGCGGCCCACGAAGAGACCATGGCCCTCAACGGCCAGTATCTCGCCCGCCTCGTCAACGATCACGGCGTCGAAGTGGCCGCGTTCAACGACGAGGTCTGGGACGCCTTCGGCGAAGCCTCCGAGGAGGTGTTCGAAGAGACGCGCGAGCATTCCGAACTGGCGGCGAAGATCACCGACGCCTACCAGTCCTCGCTGCGCGAGATCGGCGGCTTCATGAACGCCTTCGAGGGCACCTTCCTTCGCCAGCGCAACCGCGTGCTCGACCTCTGAGCCGCGCCGGATGATGCAGCGGACGGGGGCTTCGGCCTCCGTCCGTTTTTTTGGGTTTCGCGGGGCCGCACGCCCCTTCGCCGCGATCCGCACCGCCCGCAGGGAGACGTCGCAGATGAGCTTCGCCGATCCGATGGCGCGCGCCGGACGCGCGGGGGGGAACGACGCGGCGGGCCAGGGCGTGCGCTTCGTCGCCTGGGCCAACCTCTTCGCCTTGGCGATGCTTCTGTTTCAGACCTGGATCACGGTGATCCTGGGCTTTCAGGGGCCGACCGCGGCGCTCTCCGGCGACGGCGGCGCGCTCGCCTGGGCGCTGCTGCTCCTCTACCCCGCCGCCGTCGCCGCGGCTTTCGCCTTCGTCCGGCGCACGCCCGCGCGCGGCCTGCGCGAAGACGCCGACCGGATCAGCGCCTTCAACGGCTGGGTGGTGCGCGGCGCCTTCTTCGCAGTGCTGTTCGTGGGGCTGGCGGACATCGCCATCTCCTTCACGCGGGTGGAGAACCTGCTGGCCGGCCTGGTGGGCGAGCAGCTCGCGGGCGAGCTCAACCGGTCCCAGTTCCGCGGGCCCTACGTGCACCTGCCGCTCGCGGCGCTCGGCTTCGTCATCGCCGCCTTCTCCCGAGGGCCCGGCTTCACCTGGCTGGCGTTGATGGTGGTCTCGGCGGAGCTGACGATCGTGATCTCCCGCTTCGTCTTTTCCTACGAGCAGGCCTTCATGGGCGATCTGGTGCGCTTCTGGTACGCCGCGCTGTTCCTCTTCGCCTCGGCCTACACGCTGCTCGACGAAGGCCATGTGCGGGTCGACGTCTTCTATGCCGGCATGCGCGAGACGACCAAAGGCTGGGTCAACGGGGTCGGAGCGGTGCTCTTCGGCCTCGCGCTGTGCTGGGTGATCCTCTATTTCGGCCTCAATTCCCAGGCCGCGACGATCATCGGGCCGATGCTGAAATTCGAAACCTCTCAGACGACCACGGGTCTGTTCGTGAAGTACCTGATGGCCGGCTTTCTGGGCGTCTTCGCCATCACCATGCTGATCCAGTTCTGCGCCCTTCTGCTGCAATCGGCGGCCGACATCCGCAACGAGCCCGGCCGCAAGGACCGCGGCGAGGCCCCGGCCCACTGACGTCGCGCTGGGGCCCGGCCCGGCCGGCCTCGCGGCGATCCTCTGAGACGACGGAGAATCCTGAGACATGGAAGTCTTCTTCCTCGCCCTTCTGGTCCTGATCATGGCCTTCGCGCTCGGCTCCGGCTTTCCGGTCGCCTTCGCGCTGCCCGGCGCGGCCATCACCACCATCGCCA
>JBCCPD010000044.1:0-14511 GCA_039025075.1 Pseudomonadota bacterium
CCGAGGACGGCGCGCCCCGCTCCGGCGAGGCGCCGGAGGCGCGGGATCGCCGCCCCGGCCGCGGCGACGACGGCCTCACGGACGAAGAGCGCGCTCAGGTCCGCGACCTCGCAGCCCGCGACCGTGAAGTGCGCGCCCATGAGCAGGCCCATGCCACCGTCGGCCGCCCCTACGCCTCGGCGCCGTCCTACGTCTACCAAGTCGGTCCCGACGGCCGCCGCTACGCCGTCGGGGGCTCCGTGCAGATCGACATGTCGCCCGTCGAGGGCGACCCCGAGGCCACCGCCGAAAAGATGCGCGTGGTGGCCGCCGCGGCCATGGCGCCGCGGGATCCTTCGGCCGCCGACCGCGCCGTCGCCGCCGCCGCCAGAGCCCTGATGGCTCAGGCGCAGGCCGAGGCCGCCTCCCTCGCCGCCGCCGAGCGTCGGGGCGAGGCGCCTGACGCCGCCCCCGGCTCGCTCTTCGCGGCCGCCGCGCCGCCGGAAGCGCCCCAGGACGCCTACACCGCCGCGTCCCGCGCCCTGACCGGCGCCCTCGGGGCCGCGTCCACCGCCTGAGACGTGCAGCCCGAGCAGCCGCTAGCCTTGAAGCCTTCGCCCAAGACCTGACCTTCGGTTTCGCACGCGCCTTGCGCGACGCGCGCGGCGCCCCCACCTCAAGCCTTCGCGAGGTCCCCGCCCCTGCGGCGCGCAGCCGAGGCGCCCCTCCGGCGCGCCCCGGATGCGCCAACGGCGGCGACCCCAGCGACGCGGCGTTTCGCCGACGCCCCCAGGATGCCGTCAGGGAGACCCCGCCATGCCCCGCCCCGTCGCCCTGCCGGCCCTCGCCGCCGGTCTCGCGATCGTGCTCGCCGCTCTGCCGGCCCCGGCCGTCGCGGCCGACGACCAGGTCCTCGACTTCGCCGGCGACCTCTACGCCTCGGGCGCCGAGCCGGATGTCGGCGACGCCCCGCGCGCCTCCGTCTTCGCGGCGGGGGAGACCGTGCGCTCCCGCGCCTCGGCCTCCGGCTCCGTCCATCTCGCCGGTCGGCATGTGGAGCAGTCGGGCCCTGTCGGCGGCTCCGTCTACGCCGCCGGCCAGATCGTGCGCGTTTCGGCCGAGGTGCAGGGCGACGCCAATCTCGCGGGGCAGGAGGTCTCCACCGCCGCGCCGGTCGCCGGCGTGATCCGGGCCGCCGCCCAGCGCATCGACATCGACGCGTCGGCCGGGGCGCTCCTGCTGGTCGGCGAGATCGTGCGCCTCGACGCGCCCGTCGCCGGCGACGCCCGCATCATCGCGGAGCGGCTGGAGATCGGGCCGGGCGCCCGCATCCTCGGCCGCCTTTCGGTCTCGGCGGAGGAGGCGCCGAACCTCGACGGCCTGGCCGAGGGCGGGGTCGAGCGGATCGAGGGCGCCGCCCCGGTCTTCGGCGGGGGCGTCGGCCTGATCGGCCTCGCGTTGGGCGCGGCGTGGAGCCTGATCGTCGGCGTCCTGATGGTGCTGCTCGCCCAGGCGATCTTCTTCGCCGTCGCGCCGCGCCTTTCGGACGATCTGGCCTTCGACGTGATGGAGCGGCCGTTCCGCAGCCTCGGGGCCGGCTTTCTGGCGCTCGCCGTTCTGCTGGGCGCGATCCCGCTGGCGGCGGCGACGATCATCGGCCTGCCGGTGGCCGCGATCGCCCTCGCCGCGGCGCCGCTGATCCTGTGGGTCGGCTACGCCTTGGGCGCCTGGGCGTTGGGCGCGGCGATGTGGCGAGCGGCCAACCGACCGGCGCCGGAGGGCTTCGCCGCCCGCCTCGCCATCGGCCTCGCGGGCATCGCGGCCGCCGCGGTCCTTTCTCTGGCGCCCATCTTCGGCTGGATGGTCTCCGTCGCGCTGACGCTGATCGGCGTCGGCGCCGCCGCCGGACGGGCCATGGCCGGCCGCCTCGCCTGAGAAGCGCGCTCAGCCCCGCCGCGCGCCCATGCCCAGCCGCATCGCCGCCCGCCGCGCCGGCCGCAGCCGGTGCAGCGCAGACAGGCCGAGCCGCCTCAGATCCCGCACAGGCTGCGCCGTGGCCATGGCCGCCCGGTTCAGCGCATCCACGCCCGTCACCCGCAGCGCCATGTCCGGCCAGCGGGCGCGGTGGTAGCGGGCCAGCGCCTCCGGCGCGCCCGGATCGCCGCCCGCCCGCGCCGCCTCCCCGGCCAGCCGCGCCAGGGCCGCGGCGTCGGCTATGGACATGTTCAGCCCCTGCGCGCCGATGGGCGGCACGACATGCGCCGCCTCCCCCATCAGCGCCAGCCGAGGCCCGTCGAGCCGCCCGGCCAGCTGGCTGACGATCGGCCAGACCGCCACGCGCGAGGCCAAGGACAGACGCCCCAGCACGCCGCAAGACCGACGGTTCAGCTCCGCCTCGAACCCCGCGGCGTCGTCCCGCGCCGCCGCCTCCAGCGCGACCGCCTTGGGCCCGTCCTCCATCCAAACGACCGATGAGCGATGCGCCCCGTCCGTCCCGTCGGGCAAAGGCACCAAGGTGAACGGACCGCCGGTGCGGTGGATCTCGGTCGAGACCCCCTCATGGGGCGCCTCATGCGTCACCGCGAAGACCAGCGCCTTCTGCGCATAGCTCCAGCGCCGCGCCTCCAGCCCCGCCAAACGCCGCGCGGCGCTGTCGCGCCCATCCGCCGCCGCGACCAGGCGGGCGCGAACCGACGCGCCGTCCGAAAGCGTCGCGAGCGCCTCCCGCTCGCGCAGCACCAGTCCGGTCAGCGCGGCGGGCGCGCGCAGCGCGCAGGTCTCCACCTCCTCCACCCGCGCCAGCAGAGCGCGGCGGATCGTGGTGTTCGGCAAGTTCCAGCCGAAGGGCTGGTCCTGGATCTCCGAAGAGACGAAGTCGGCCGTCTCCCGCGCCTCGGGCGCCGGCTCAGGCCCGCCGGCATCGATCAGCCGCATGGTCCAGAGCGGCGCGGCCTCGCCCGCCATATGCGCCCAGGCCCCGCAGCCCTCCAGCGCCTCGACCGAAGGGCGCAGCAGCGCCGCGGTCCGCAGGTCCGCCCCCGGCGCGTCTGCGTCGTCCCTCGGCGCGGCGGCGTCGACGCACAGCGTCTGCAGCCCTTGATCCGCGAAAAGGCAGGCCGCCGCGAGGCCCGCGGCCCCGCCGCCGACCACCAGCACGTCCGTATCGATGCGTTCGGTCATGAGAAAGAATGTGCGCCCGGCCCCCGGCCTGCGCAATCAGACCAGGCGCGACAGAAAGCCCGCCAGGTCCTCCGTCCGCCATTCCACATGCGGCGGACGCGGTCGAGGATCCTCGTCCGGAACCACCCAGACCGTTCGCAGACCCAGCAGATGCGGCACGCGCAGGTTGCGCGGATCGTCCTCGAACATGGCCGCGCGGCGCGGGTCCAGCCCGTCCGCGCCGAAGATCCGCTGGTACGCCGCCGCCTCCGGCTTGGGGGTGTAGAACGCGCTCTCCACCCCGTAGAACGCCTCGAACAGCCCCTCGAGCCGCAACGCCCTCACGGTTCGCCGCGCATAATCCGCCGTGCCGTTCGTGTAGACGATCTTGCGCCCCGGCAGCGCCTCGATCCCCGCGCGCAGGGCCGGGTTCGGCGTCAGGGGCGAAAAGTCGATCTGGTGCACGTCGTGCAGGAACGGGTCCGGGTCGACGCCATGGTGGATCATCAGCCCTGCCAGCGTGGTGCCGTGATCGTGCCAATAGGCCCGACGCAGCCGCGCCGCCTCCGCCGCGTCGACGCCCAGCTCCCGCTGCACGTAGTCCGCGATCAGCCGCTCGATCTGATCGAACAGCCGCTCATGCGGCGGATAAAGCGTGTTGTCGAGGTCGAACACCCAGGTCTCCACCTCCGCGAAGGCGGGGCGCGGATCGGGCTCGGTCGGGAGGGTCGCGGCGAGGGTCATGGCTTCGGGTAGCATCGGAAGGGTTGCGGGTCCATTTACCCTGGAGGGCGGCGATGCGGATGGGAGCGGGATCATGCACGATGCGGACGGCTGGGCGGGGGAGCTCGGCAAGCGCTGGGCCGACCGGGCGGATGAGCAGGACCTTCTGCTCGGCCGCTTCGAAGACCCGCTCATGGAGGCTGCGGGCGAGGTCGCCGGCCTGCGCGTGCTCGACCTGGGCTGCGGCCCGGGCGCCAGCAGCTTCGCCCTCGCTGCCAAAGGCGCCGAGGTCGTCGGCCTCGACGTCTCCCCCGACCTCATCGCTCGCGCGCAGGCGCGCCGGGCGGAGGTCGACGACGCACCGGTCCGCTTCGTCCTGGGCGATGCGGCGCTGGAGCGGTTCGAGGCGCCCTTCGATCTGCTCTTCTCCCGCTTCGGCGCCATGTTCTTCGCCGACCCGGTCCCCGCCTGGCGCAACCTGCGCGACGCGGTCCGCCCCGGCGGCCGCCTCGCCGTCGTCGCCTGGCGCACGCCGAGGGAGAACACCTGGGTCTCCGCCGTGCTCGACGCGGTGCGCGACCTGCTGCCGGAGGCGCCGCCCTTCGGCCCCGGCGCGCCCGGCCCCTTCGGCTGGTCCGACCCCGCCTTCTTCAAGAACGCGTTGACCGAGGCCGGCTGGAGCGACGTCGCCTGGCGCCCGCGGGACGTGGAGATGCACTTCGGCGAAGGGGCCGAGGACCCGGCCCAGGCCGCCGCCGCCGGCATGCGCCGCGGCACGCCCGCCGCCGCGCGGGTGGAGGCGATCGAAGACGAGGCTCAGCGAGCCCTGGCTTGGGAGCGGATCGAAGCCGCGCTCGCCTCGCATGTCCGAGACGGCGCCGTGCGCCTGAACGGCGCCGTCTGGATCGTCACCGCGACCGCGTGAGCGGCCGCCCGAGCCCATGCTGCGCTCCGGCAGCTCGTGGCCGCTGGCCCGCGGCCCGGGCGCGTCGTCCGCGGCGCGCCGAACCCGCGCTCAGGCCCAGCGTTCAGACCACGTCCTCGTCGAAATCGGCGTTGAAGTCCGACCCCTCGTCCTCGGCCTCGAAGGTCAGCGCCACGCCGTTCATGCAGTAGCGCAGCCCGGTCGGGGCCGGCCCGTCCGGAAACACATGGCCCAGATGCGCGTCGCAGCGCGAGCACAGAACCTCCGTGCGGCGCATGAAGAAGGACCGGTCCTCTTTCTCCTCCACCGGCGCCCCGTCGATCGGCGCGTAGAAGCTGGGCCAGCCCGTGCCGCTTTCGAACTTGGTAGAGGCGTCGAACAGCGGCGCCTCGCAGCACACGCAGCGGAAGGTCCCGGGACCCTTGGGGAAGTCGTCATGCGTCCCCGCCCGCTCGGTCCCGTGCCGGCGCGTCACCTTGTAGGCCAGATCCGACAGCTCGGCGCGCCACTCGGCATCGGTCTTGACGATCTTGTCGGTCATATGCTCCCTCTCCCACCGTGATGGCTCGGGTTCCGGAGCCGTAGGCCGGAACCGTCACCGCGACGTCATCGTTCATGACATATGTAGCGTGCGCCACGCTGCTTTGGAGGGTCCGATGAGACTGCTCTCCCGAGGACGCTACGCCGTCCGCTTCACCCGCGAGCCGGACGACGTGACCCGCGCCCAGCGCCTGCGCCACGCCGCCTTCATCGCCGGCCGCGACGGCGCAGCGGCGGACGGCGACCGCGCCCTGGGGCTCGACCGCGACGCCTTCGACCCGCTCTGCACCCATGTTCTGATCGAAGACACGCGCAGCGGCGATCTGGTCTGCTGCTTCCGGATGCTGCCCCTCGCCTCGGGGGCGGAGATCGGCACGAGCTACTCTGCCCAATACTACGAGCTCTCCGCCCTCGCCGAGTTTCCCGAACCGATGGTGGAGATGGGGCGCTTCTGCCTCGCCCCCGGCTGCAAGGACCCCGACGTGATCCGCGTCGCCTGGGGCGCCATGAGCCGGTGGGTGGAGGAGGAGGGCGTGCAGCTTCTCTTCGGCTGCTCCAGCTTCGACGGGGTCGACGCCGACGCCTACATGGACGCCTTCGCCTATCTCAAGGAACGCCACCTGGCGCCTAAGCGCTGGCTGCCGCGGGTGAAGGCGCCGCGCGTCTTCCGCTTCGCCCAGCGCCTGCGCCTGCGCCGGCCTGACGCGAAGCTGGCGATGAAGCGCATGCCGCCGCTCCTGCGCTCCTACCTGCTGCTGGGCGGCTGGGTGTCCGACCATGCGGTCATCGACAACGACCTGAACACGCTCCACGTCTTCACGGGGGTGGAGATCGGCCGCGTGCCGCCCGCCCGCCGCCGCCTCCTGCGCATGGCCGTCGGCTGATCCTCGGCGGCCGCCGCCGACGCCTCCCGAAAACAGCCGAGGCCGCCGGGTCGCCCCGACGGCCCCGTCCGTCCCCAGTCCGCGCGCTCAGTCGTAGACGACCGAACGGATCGTGGTCGCGCCGCCCTGGATGCGCACAAGCTCCAGGCTCAGCTGGTCGTCCTGCACCGGCTCGGTGAATTCGTTGTAGATCTCGATCTCGTCGAGACCGCCCGAATCCGGCAGGAAGTAGGCGAAGCTGCGCACCCCGTCGACGCCGATGTCCATGCGCACGTGCTTGCCGTCGCCCAGACGCGGCACGACGAAGTGCTGCAGCTCGCGCGGGTCGTGCACGTCGCTGTTGGCCATGGGAGACAGGACGCCGCTGTGCAGCGTCTGGAATTCGCCCTGCGGGTCCAGGATGTTCTGGTCGTAGACGCGGATCACGCCGCCCATCTCGGTGTCGAACACCAGCACAGACTCCAGCCGCGTCTCCACCCCGAAGTTGAACACCAGCCAGCCGCCCTTGGCCTCGTCGTCCGGATCGGTGGCGTCGCCGTCCTCGGAGACGATCAGCACGTTGCCGAACTGGGTCGAGGCGAGGTCGGAGTCCCCGCCGGTGATGTTGGCGGTGTCGAACAGCATCGCGACGTTCTTCCAGGCGTCCTTGTCGGCCTGCGCCGACTGATGCACGTGGATGCGCATCAAACCCACGTCGCGGTAGGGATCGTAGGTCATGCGCCCTTGCGGGTCGATCACCCGCAGGTCCTCCTCGGCCCACAACAGGGGCTCGGCCTCCTCCTGCTCCACGTCCGGGTGCTGAACGGTCAGATTGATGGTGCTCTTGCCGTCGGTCTCGTCCTGGGCGCGCGACTTCAGGCGGTAGACGCCGTCCCGCAGGTCCAGCGTGGTGGTCAGCGTGCCGGTCGAGCCGGACGAGCCGGGAAGGCGGACCATCTTGCCGCCGCTCGCCTTGCTGCCGCTCACCTCCTCGAAGGCGGTGCGCTGCATCGACTCCGCCTCGATGTTGGCGCTCGACGGGCCGTTGGCGCTGTCCTCGGTCTGCAGGTAGCCCGCATTGGCCGGCAGGTCTCCGGTGCGGGTGAACTCGAACTTGTCGAGGCGCACCCACTCGCCTGCGTCGCGCACGCCCTCGACCATGAAGGTCGAGCCCTTGCGCACATGCAGGCCTTCGAAGGTGCGGTAGCTGAAGTCGCCGTTGTTGTTGCCCGCGCCGTGGGATTGCTGGTCGAGCTTGTACGACCGGTGGCAGTCGTCGCCCGAGCACTCGCCGTCCTCGGTCTCCTCATCGCCGGTCACGGCGGTCGGGTCGAACCACTGGCCGACGATGTCGCCCTCCTGCATGGGGTTGTTCTGGTGCACGCCGTCGAAGGTCAGAATCGCGCCGGTGGTCTGGGTCGCCGGTTCCAGCATCAGGCCGGTGACGTAGCCGACCACCTCCACGTCCGAGGCGTTCAGCCCGGACAGCTGGGAGCAGTCGATCACCGCCAGGTCCAGCAGGCGCCGATCGCCCGTGGGAGAGGCCATGGGGTTGCAGGACGGGTTGACGCTGGTCTCGGGACCTTCGGGGTCCAGGAGGTTCTCCAGCGTCTCGTAGACGTAGACGTCGTAGCGGGTCTCCAGCCCGTCCGGCAGGTTTCCGCCATGGGTCTGGTCCCAGTACAGCTCCAGATCCTCGGACGTCACGACCGGGCTCACCACGCTGCACTCGCCGTTGTGGAAGCACTGGTCCTGCGGCAGGCCCATGGAGTCCGACACCGTGTCGAACTCCGCGCCGGTGCAGGAATAAAGCCGCCCCGAAATCGTGTTGCGGTCCGACGAGATGCCTGGGTTGTCGCGCAGATGACCCACGCCGTCGGCCCAGATGTCGAAACGGGTGTTCAGCGCGCCGCCGATGTCGATGCCGTCGCCGGCCACGATGTCCACCTGGGGCGGGCACTGGGTCAGCGGCGCGTTGACCGCGACCAGGCAGGTGAGGCGCTCGGCGCCCGTGAAATCTGCACAGACGCCGCCTGGATCCTCGGCCAGGTCCGAGATCACGCCGTATTCGCCCGGCTGCCACACGCCGTCGAGGTTCTTGCTCAGCCGCAGCTGAGCGCCCGATTGGTTCAGGGCGCCGATCCCGCCCTCGGGCGCGCAGATCGCCGCCACCGGGGACGTGCAGGCGTCCCGCGTCACCGGGATCGCGACCGTGCGCACCCCCAGATCCAGCAGACCCCCGCCCGGCGGGCCGGAGATCATGTTGAGCACCGTCAGGCTCACCGCCCGGGGCGAAGCGTCCAGCAGCGCGAAGCGCGCGTTCTGCGGCACGGCGGTCTCGAAGCCTGCGATCTCCGCCGGGCTCAGGCCGGCGATGCCCGTCTCCGGCAGGGCCGACAGGAACCTCACGCTTTGCACTTCATAGCCGTCGCCGTCGGACTCGCCGACCGGCTGTGAGAACGCCGCCTGGGCCACCAAGCCGGCGTTCGCCGCCACCCAGTTGGCCCGGGTGATCGCGTCGGGGCGTCCGTCGAGCTGCGCCGCCACGGCCACGGCCACGCCGTCCAGCCAGGCCTGCATGCGCGTCCGCTCCGCATAGGCGCGGCCCAGATCCACGACCAGGCCCAGCATCATGGCGATGCAGCTGGCGAAGATGATGGTGGAGGTGATCGCCCCCCCTTGCTCGTCCAACCTCAAGCGGCGGGCCAACGCGTTCAACATGACGGCTCCTCCCATTTCAAGCGACCCAAGGCTTCGCCCACCGCCGTGGCGGTGACCGCCGGCAGCGCGCCGCCCGGAAAATCGGCGATCGCGCCGAGGGTGACGTCCCGCTGCTGCAACGTGACCGTCACCAGGGGCAGGACCGGTCCTCCGACCTCCCCCAAACGGCTGTCGCTGTAGCTGACGGACAAGGAGTCGATGCGCGTGCCGCGCCGGCGCGCCGCGTCGGCGATCGCCTCCATCTCCCGCGCGCCGCATAGCGCGCCCTCCACCAGCTCGTCGCCCAGATTGCAGGTCCAGACCTGCGGCTGGGGCGTGCAGGGGCTGGGCGAGGCGAGGCAGGCCCGCTCCGCCGGCGTGGCGGGGATCGCGGCGAAGCTCGACGCCAGCTCATGCTCCCGCTCGCCCTCCGAATTGCGCAGCGCCGCGCAATGGGCGATCGGCAGGGTCGCGGCCAGCCGCGCCGCCGCGGCCGCCGAGTGCGTGGCCGACAGCGTGAAGTACTGGCCCGCGCCGATCTGCAACGAAAACGCCGTCAGAGCGGCCAGCGGCGCGAAGATCACGACGAACTCGACGGTCGGTCCGCCGTCGTCCCGCACGGCGAACCGGCGGAGGAGGGATGCCGCGCGTCTCATCTCAGATGCAGCTGCCGGGCGTCGGCGGTCAGATGGAACGAGCCGCGCCGCGCCGGCGGCGTGTCGTCCGCGAAGGCCCGCAGGAAGCGCGACGGAGAGGCGGCGGCGACCCAGACCGTCACGCGCCGCTGCGCCTCGCCCAGCGCCTGCTGGGAGCCTGGCACCTCCTCCATGCGGTGGCACAGGACGCCGTCGGCGGTGCAGGTCGCGTCGGCCGGCGCCGCGACCGGCAGCGGGTTCAGTCCGCTCGCGTTCAGATGGTTCAAGAATCCCTGATGGGCCAGGCTGACGCCGGCGGGCATCAACACCCCGTCCGTCGCCTCGGGCGTCACCGAAAGCCGGCGCGCGACGTCGCCCGCCGCCGTCTGCAGCGCGGTGGCCCCGCGCATGCTGCGGCTCAGGTCCGAGCCGGCCAGCACGAGCATGAAGATGACGATGACGGAAAAGGCCAGCTCGATCGACGCGGAGCCGTCCTCGTCGCGGACGACCCGTCGCGCCAATGCCGCCGCTCTGCCCTGGAAAACCCTGATCATGTCCCCAAACGCCACGCTACGAGGCGGACCGTCCCCACGGCCACCGAATCTGAACTCACCTCGTTAGTTTAGATTAATGAACGAAAGGTTCAATCACAAAGATGAACATTACCCCTTTGGGATCGTTCATCTCCATCGATCCCGCCGGTCCCGCGCCCGCCCCGAGGCCTCCGTCACACCCGGCCCGAGGGGCCTGCGTCATGACCGGCTCGACGGCGCCTCCGCGTCCGGACCGAAGCCCGGCTCGGCCCCGCGCTCCGCCGCCCATTGCGCCGCCAGGAGGTGGGACCGCATCACGCTCTCCGCCCATTCGGGGGCCTTGGCGGCGATGGCATCGGCCATTTCCTGATGGTGGCGCGCCGAGCGCACGAGATCTCGCTCCGAATACATCCTGTAGGTGCGCAGAATGAGCCCGATCTGCACCGTCACCTCCAAAAGGCTCGCCAGCCGTTGCGCTTTCGCCGCGCGCATCACGGTGGCGTGGAACCGCCGGTTGGCTTCCGACAGCGCCTCGAAGTCTTCGGCCCCGCGCGGCGGCGTCCGCGCCATCATCTCGTCGGCCAGCGCATGCAGCACAGCCACGTCCGCCTCGGACCGCCGCTCCGCCGCCCGCCGGGCCGCGTAGCCCTCCAGCAGCATGCGCACGCGAAAAATCTGGTCGACCTCGTCCTCGTCGAACGCGGCCACCCGAGCGCCGCCATGGTCGCCCTCGCGATCCGCCAGCCCCTCCAGCACCAGCTGCTTGAGCGCCTCTCGCACCGGCGTCCGGCTTATGCCGAGCCGCTCCGCCAGCGCCGTCTCGGTCAGGCGCTCGCCCTCCTCCAGCTCCCCCGACAGGATCGCCCGGCGCAGCGAACCGTAGGCCCGCTCCGCCGCGCTGCCGCGCTTTTCGCCGCGCGGAGCCCTCGGGGCGGCGCCGTCCACCGCTCAGGCCGCCTGCGGCTGGGGAAAGCCCCCGGCCTTCATCACCATGCCCGGCACGCCATGGCCGAGTTTGCCCTCCAGCCACTCCGCCGCGTCGATGGAGGCCTGAAGGTCCATGCCCGTCTCCACCCCCGACCGCTCCAGCAGATACAGCAGATCCTCCGTCGCGATGTTGCCCGTGGCCTTCGGCGCGAAAGGGCAGCCGCCGACGCCGCCGAAGCTGCTGTCGAGGCTGCTCGCGCCCGCCATCACGCCGGCCCAGGCATTCGCGATCCCGGTGTTGCGGGTGTTGTGCAGGTGCAGGCGCAGCGGCACGCCGGGAAAGCGCGCCTTCACTTCGGCCGCCCGCTCCGCCACGTCCTTGGGGGTCGCCACGCCGATGGTGTCGGCCAGCGCGATTTCCTTCGGCCCGTGCTTCATCACCGCCTCCACGACCTTAAGCAGCCGCTCCAGCGGCACCTCGCCCTCGAACGGGCAGCCAAAGCTCGCGCCGATGGTCACGCCGATGCCGATGGACCCGCGCGCCTCGGCCATCATCCCGGCGAACTGCTCGACCGTCTCGAAGGTCGGGCGGCCCTGGTTGCGCTGATTGAACGTGTCCGTCGTCACCACCACCAGCCCCGCCTCGTCGAGACCGCCTGGATGGTCCTCGGCCATCGCCACGGCCCGCTCCAACCCGCGCCCGTTCAGGACCAGCCCGATGAAGCGCGCCGCATGCCCTTCCGCCCGGATGCCGGGCAGGGCGGCGCAGACCTCCTCCGCCCCCGCCATCTGCGGCACCCGCGAGGGGTTCACGAAGGAGCAGACCTCGATCCGCCCCGCGCCGGCCGCCGCCGCCTTGCGGATCAGCGCCAGCTTGTCCTCCAGCGACAGCAGGGTCTGCTCGTTCTGTATACCGTCGCGTGGCGAAACCTCGACGATCTCCACCTGAGCCATGAATTCTCCTCCCCGGGGCTTTTCTTCTGCATACATCGACGTATCCTACCAAAGGTCAAGATGCCGAGGGCGAGGATCGCATCCCGCCTGGCGGGCACGCGCCTCCGCCCCGCGGCGGGGCGGTTTCGATGGGAGACGAGACATGCAGGACGCCGCTTTTTCCGAGAAGCCCACCTCCGTGGACGCGCCGGCCCGCCAGGGCCCGCTCACCAACCTTCGCGTTGTGGAGATGGGCCAGCTCCTCGCCGGCCCGTTCTGCGGTCAGCTGCTCGGGGATTTCGGAGCCGAGGTCATCAAGCTCGAGCAGCCCGGCGTCGGCGACCCCATGCGCCAGTGGGGCCGCGAAAAGCCCTACGGCAAGTCGCTATGGTGGCCCGTCGTCGCCCGCAACAAGAAGTCCGTGACCCTCAACCTGCGCACCGAAGAGGGCCAGAACGTCGTCCGCGCCCTTGTCGAGCAGACCGACATCCTCATCGAGAATTTTCGGCCGGGCACGATGGAGCGCTGGGGCCTCGGATACGAGGACCTCGCCAAGATCAACCCCAAGCTGATCATGGTCCGCGTCACCGGCTTCGGTCAGTCCGGCCCCTACTCCAAGAAGGCCGGCTACGGCTCCATCGGCGAGGCCATGGGCGGCCTGCGCTACGTGGTCGGCGATCCCTCCACCCAGCCCTCTCGCATGGGGATCAGCATCGGAGACGAGCTCGCCGCCACCTACGCCTGCCTCGGCGCCCTCATGGCGGTGAACGAGCGGCACCGGACCGGCCAGGGCCAGGTCGTCGACAGCGCCATCTACGAGGCGGTGCTGGCGATGATGGAGTCCATGGTCTCCGAGCATCACATCGCCGGCTACGTCCGCGAGCGCACCGGCCCGATCCTCCCGAACGTGTCTCCGTCGAACGTCTTCGACACGAAAGATGGAAAACTCCTGCTGATCGCCGCCAACCAGGACACCGTCTTCAAGCGCCTCGCCGCCGCCATGGGCCGGCCGGAGCTGGCCGAGGATCCGCGCTACGCCACCCACGGCGCCCGCGGCGCGGTGCAGGAGGAGCTGGACGCCCTCATCAACGAGTGGACCAAGACCATCGAGCTCGAGCCGCTCCAGGCCCTGATGGACGAACACGGCGTCCCCGCCGGCCTCATCTACACGGCCGAGGACATGATCCAGGATCCTCATTTCAAGGCCCGCGAGGCGATCGTGGAGGTCCCGCACCCGGACTTCGGACCCATGCGCATGCAGAACGTCGCCCCGCGCCTGTCACGCACTCCCGGCAAGGTTCGCCATGTGGGCCCGGCTCTGGGCGAGCACAACGAGGACGTCCTCAAGGGCCTTCTTGGCATGCAGGACGAAGTCCTCGCCGACTACGCCGAGCGCGGGATCGTCTGAGGCCGGAGGGGCGGGCCCGGAAGCCGGCAAGTCCATGGCCGCGTCGGAAAAATCCGACTGGCTGCCGTTGGCGGAGGCCGCGGCCCGGCTCGGCGTCTCCCGCCTCAAGCTGCGCGAGGCGGTCGCCAAGGGCCTGATCCCCTCCCGAAAGGACAATCACGGCCTGCGCCGCGTCGACCTTTCCGCCGCCCCGGCCGATATCGCCGCCGCTGCGGCGGACGTCGTGACCGACCCGACGGCCCTCGTCGCCGCGCTTTTCGATGAAATCGAGGAGCTGCACGGCGAGCTCGACGACCGGACCGCCACGGTCGCCCGCTTCGCCGACCTCGCCGGACGCCAGCAGGACGCTCTGGAGGCCGCCGCGGCGGCCCTCGAACGCTCCCGATCCGAGACGGCGAGGCTCGCCGCGCTGCTGGATCGGGCCCTCGATCTGGCCTCGGCGGTGGAGACTCGCCCCTCCGATCCGGTCTCGGACCGCGCCCTGGCGCTGCTGGAGGAGACCACGGGCGCGCTGGAGGAAAGCCGGGCGGAGGCGCGGCGCCTCTCGACCCTCGTCGCCAAGGCCGTGGACCTGGCCGAAAAGGCCGCGACAGCGGCGCCCGCGGGCGGCGAGGCCGGCGGGATCGACGGCGCCGGGCTGCGGAACGCGGCCGAAAAGGCGCTTCGCATGCTCGAAACCACCGCCGCCGAGCTGGAAAGATCGCGCGCCGAGACCGCCAAAGCCACCGATCTGCTGGGCCGCGCCACCGCCGCGGCGGCGGCTTTGGAGGCGGAAAACGCCCGCCTCGGCGCCGAAAACGCCCGGATCTCGACGGAAAACGCGCGTCTCATCGACGAAAACCAAGCCCAAAACGGATTGATTTCGGCGCAGGAGGGCATGGTGGACAAGCTCTTTTCGCTCTCGGAATCCGCTTTGGAGGCCGCTGCGCAGCGCAGGAACGCGCCGAAAAAGGGCCTGATGCGCCGCGTGTTCGGCCGGAAAACCGGCCTATCTCGATGAAAAACGGAACGCCCAGCATACGACAGGGGGCTAGAGAATGAGCGATACCGACGACCTGATCCGCACCTACGAGGCGCGCCTGGCCGAGATCGAGGCGCGCCTGGCCCGCATGGAAGGCACCGCCGGGCCCCGTCCCGCGCCGGTTCCGGCGGCCGCGACCCCTCTGCCCGTCCGCCGCGGCGCCGG
>JBCCPD010000045.1:0-14481 GCA_039025075.1 Pseudomonadota bacterium
ATGCCGATGCCGATGCCGATGCCCGAGCCGGCGCCCATGCCCATGCCGGCGCCCATGGCGATGCCGCCTTCGGCGGAAGAGCCGACGCCCCCGCAGCCTGCGCCGCAACCGGCGCCGCCGGCCCCGAGCGCGGAGGCGGAAGAAGAGGAGGCCGCGCTTCCGCCTTCGCCTCCGCCTTCATCCCCGCCCCCGGCCCCTGAGGGGCCCGAAGCGCCGCGCAAGACCGTCGAGATCGCCCTCGCGGCCGATCCCGACGACGACGCGGACCTGCGCGGAGACCGCGCCGGCGACGCCATGGCCGGGGCCGAGGGCGACGACAAGCTGCGCGGCCGCGGCGGCGACGACGACCTCTTCGGCGGCGACGGCGACGACGCACTGCGCGGAGACCGCGGCGCCGACCGCCTCTACGGGGGCGAAGGCGAGGACCGTCTCAAGGGCGGCGCCGGCGACGACTTCCTCTTCGGCGGACTGGACGACGACCGGCTCGCCGGCGGCTCGCGCGCCGACGCGCTTTTCGGCGGAGAGGACGACGACGACCTCAAAGGCGGCGGCGGCGGCGACCTATTGGTCGGCGGCCTCGGCGAAGACGATCTGATCGGCGGCGGCGGCCTCGACGTGGCGGTCTTCGAGGGCGCGATGGAGGACTATGCCGTGAGCGTCGCGCGCCGCCGCCGGGTGGAGATCGAAAGCTTCGAGACCGGAGAGATCGACGCTCTGAGGGGCGTGGAGCAGATCCGCTTCCTCGGCTCCGGCGTCACCTACTCGGTCGCTCGCCGGGGACTGGAGGAGATGACCGGCGACGGCGCTTTCGACCAGGCCGCCTACGACCGGCTGGCGGAGATGGCGGAGACGGAGTTCCTCTTCGTCGACGGCGCCGGCGACCCGATCTTCGGCTGACCCGCCCCTTCCCGAGGGCCTAGAGACGCCCGCCGCCCCGCGGCGGCGGGCGTTTCCTTGCGCGCCGGCCCGCGCCGGGCTTTGCTGGCCGCAGCCGGGCGGCAGACCCCGGCGCAGGGAGGACGCCGACCCATGGACCAAGAGAGCGCGAAAGACGCCCAGCCGCTGACCCGAGCCGTCCATGCCGCGATCCGCGAGGCGCTGGATTTCGACGACGGGCGCGACCTCGAAGACGCAAGCCGAGGCCTCATCGCCGCGGTTCCGAACGACGGGCGGATCGAAAACGCGAAGGGCGGCAAGATCTGGGACCTCGGCGACTACGCCTTCCTGGGCGCGCCGGGCGATCCGGACATCGACACGGTCAATCCCTCGCTGCTTCGCCTGGCGCGGTTGAACATGTCCGCCGGCCTCTTCCAGGTGACGGACCGTGTCTACCAGGTCCGCGGCATGGATCTGGCGAACATGACGATCGTGGAGGGGGAGACCGGCATCCTCCTCATCGACTGCCTGATGACGGCGGAGACGGCGGCCGCGGCCCTGGCGCTCTACCGCGACCGCCGCGGCGAGAGGCCCGTGAAGGCGCTGATCTACACCCACTCCCATGTCGACCACTACGGCGGCGCCCGCGGCGCGCTCGACCCGTCGGACGTCGCCGCAGGCCGCGCCGACGTCTTCGCGCCCGACGGGTTCCTGGAGGCGCTCGGCGGCGAGAACATCCTCGCCGGGACCGCCATGTCCCGGCGCGCGCAGTTCCAGTTCGGGCCCCTTCTGCGGCCTGGCCCCCGCGGCCAGGTGGACGCGGGCCTCGGCAAGGTCACCGCCCGCGGCCGCATCACCCTCATCGCCCCGAACCGCATCATCACCGAGCCCGTCGAAACCCACGTGATCGACGGCGTCGAGGTCCGCTTCCACCTCGCCCCGGGCACCGAGGCGCCAGCGGAGATGCACATGTATCTCCCGCAGATGCGCGTGCTCAACATGGCGGAGAACGCCACGCCCATGCTGCACAACTTCGTGCCCCTGCGCGGCTCCGAGGTGCGCGACCCGCGGATCTGGTCCCACTACCTCTCGGATGCGGCCGAGCGCTTCGGGGGCGAGGCGGAGATTCTCGTCAGCCAGCACCATTGGCCGATCTGGGGGCGCGAAGCGATCGTCGAGCACCTCGCCCGCCAGCGCGATCTCTACAAGCACATCCACGACCAGACCGTGCGGCTCATGAACAAGGGTTGGCGCCCGGCGGAGATCGCCGAGGCCGTGGACCTTCCCGTCTCTCTGGGGCGCGACTGGAAGATGCGGGGCTACTACGGCTCGGTCGCCCACAACGCCAAGGCGGTCTTCCAGCGGTATCTGTCGTGGTACGACGGCGCCCCCGCGAACCTCTCGCCCCTGCCGCCGCGAGCGGCAGCGCGGAAGTACCTGGACTACATGGGCGGGGCCGAGGCGGTGATGTCGCGGGCGCGGGCGGACTTCGAGGCCGGCGAATTCCGCTGGGTCGCCCAGGTCCTCTACCACGTCCTCTTCGCCGATCCTGGCAACGCGGCCGCGAAGGCCCTCGCCGCCGACGCGTTCGAGCAGCTCGGCTACCAGGCCGAGAACGCTACCTGGCGCAACGCCTACCTCTACGCCGCGCAGGAGCTGCGGGAGGGCGTCGTCAAGCTCCCCCCGCGCTCCATCCTCAGCCCCGACCTGCTCGAGGCGGTGGAGACGGTCACCCTCTTCGACTTCATGGCCGTGCGGCTCGATGCGGCGAAGGCCGAGGGCCTCCACCGCCGCATCGCCTGGCGTTTTCCGGAGCGCGGCGAGGAGATCGCCCAGACCCTGCGCCACGAGACCCTCACGCAGATCATCGGCAAGCGCTTCGATGCGCCGGACGCGGCGGCGACCCTCTCCCGTGTCGACTTCGTGCAGTTGCTGGTGCGGCGGCTGACCGTGGCCGAAGCCCTGGAAACGGGCGCGCTGACGGTCGACGGCGATGCTTCGGTCATCGAGGACCTCTTCGCCATGCTCGACGACTTCGAGCTGCAGTTCGACGTCGTGGCGCCGTCGGAGTGACCGGCGGGCGGAGGCTCAGCGCCCCGGCAGCCCCAGCGCATCGCGCACCCAGTGATAGGCGGTGCCGACGCCGATGGCCGGCCGGCGCAGGGCGTGCCAGGGCAGGGGCTTGAGCGCCGTCTCCGGCAGCGGCAGCGGCGCCCCGGTCGCCAGATGATCCGCCAGCGCCCGCCCCAGCGCCGTCGACATCGCGACGCCCCGCCCGTTGTAGCCCAGCGCGCACCAAAGCCCCGGCGCCGGCTGATGCACCCTCGGCAGCCCGTCGAGCGTGATCGCCACGTGGCCCGACCACGCATGCTCCACCGGCGCGTCGCCCACCTGCGGGAACATGCGCCGCATGGCCGCCTCGAGCGCGTTCTGCAGCCGCACGGAATGGCTCGCCCCCGACGTCCCGCGCCCCCCGAAGATCAGCCGCCCGTCCGCATCCCGCCGCATGTAGAACGCCAGCTTCCGCGTTTCCGACAGCACGGCGCCCGAGGGCAGCACCGAGGCGGCGACATTCGGCGACAGCGGCTTCGTCGCGACGATGATGCTTTGGAACTGCAGGACCGAGCGGCGCAGCCCCGGCACCAGATCGTCCGAATAGGCGTTGGTGGCGGCGATCACGCGGCCGGCGCGGAAGACGCCGCCCGCCGTCTCCACCCGCCAGCCGTCGGCGTCCGGCCGCAGCGCCGTCACGCGCGTCTCCTGCGCGATGCGCACGCCGGCGTCCCGCGCGGCCCTCGCCAGCCCTCGGGCATAGGCCAGCGGCTGCAAAGCCCCGGCCCGCAGGTCCCTCCAGCCGCCCTGATAGGCGGAGGTTCCCGACAGCGACCCCAACTCCTCGGCGCTCAGCGTCTCCACCGGCGCGCCGCGCCGCGCCCATTGTTCCGCCCGCTCCAGCCCCGCGCGGCGCGAAACCTCCGAATGCGCCGCCTGGATCCAGCCGTCGCGGCGGGCGTTGCAGGCGATGCCATGCCGCTCGATCAGCTCGAAGACCACGTCCGCGGTCCCCCCGGCGAAGGCCGCCGCGGCCTCGCCGCGATCTTCGCCCCACCGCGCCACCATGTCGTCGGGGTCCAGCTTCAGCCCCGGGATCACCTGGCCCCCGTTGCGCCCCGAGGCGCCGAAGCCGACCCGCTCCGCCTCCAGCACCGTGACGCTCAGCCCCGACTCGGCCAGCCGCAGCGCCGCCGAAAGCCCGGTGAAGCCGCCCCCCACGACGATCACGTCGGCGTCGGCGGGCGGGTCCGAGGGGACCTCCGGCTCCCCCACGGTGGCCGACCAAAGGCTCTTCGACCAAGTCGCTGCGCTCGATCCCGCGTCCAGCATCCTCGCCTCCCTTGCCACGCCCGCCGCCATCCTAGCGGCTCCGCCCGCCCCTCGGAACTGGCGTCGCGCCGCCGCGCGGACCATGCTGGGCGAAAGGCGGCGGCAGGCCGCCGGCAAGGGAGGACCGACGATGGCCGAGACCTGGCGACACCCCAAGGCGATCATCTCCGGCGAAGCGCTGGAGGCGGCGCTCGGCGATCCGGACCTGCGGATCTTCGACTGCACCACCTACCTGCGCTACGAGACCGGAACCGGCCGCCCCTACCGCGTCGAAAGCGGCCGGGCGGATTGGGAGGCGGGGCACATCCCCGGCGCCGCCTACCTCGACCTCCAGGAAGACTTTTCGGACGACGACGCCCCGACCCGCTTCATGCGCCTCAGCCCGCAAGCGACGGCCGACGCCTTCGCCCGTCACGGCGTGAGGGAGGACAGCCGCGTCGTCCTCTACGCCCGCGCCTCCCCGCAATGGGCGACGCGGTTCTGGTGGCTGCTGCGCTGGATCGGCTTCGACGGGGCGGCGGTGCTCGACGGCGGCTTCGACGCCTGGCTGGCCGACGGGCGGCCCGTCTCGACCGAGCCCGCCGCCTATCCCGCGGCCAGCCTGACCGCCCGTGCCCGGCCCGAGCTCTTCGTCGGCAAGGCGGAGATGCTGGCGGCCATCGGCGACGGCGCGGTCTGCTCCCTCAACGCCCTCTCGGGCGAGCTGCACCGCGGCGAGGACCCGCGCTATGGCCGCCCCGGGCGCATCCCGGGCTCGACCAACGTGCCGGCGGCCTCGCTGATCGACCCGCAGCTGAAGACCTTCGCGCCGCCGGACGTGGTCGCCGCGGCGTTCCAGGCCGCGGGGGCCGCCCTCGAGAAAAGAGTTCTGAACTATTGCGGCGGCGGCATCGCCGCGACGCTCGACGCGTTTCTGCAGCACCAGCTCGGCTACGAGGACATCGCAGTCTACGACGCCTCGATGTCCGAATGGGCCAAGGACGAGACCCTGCCGATGGAGCAGGGGTGAGCGCGGCGTTGCTGCATGGCCGGACCACGGTGATCTCCGGCGCCGCGGGGCCGAGAGGCATCGGCCTCGCCACCGCGCGCCTCTTCGCGGAGCACGGGGCGCGGGTGGCCATCCTCGACCTCGACGCCGAGGCCGCGCAGGCGGCGGCCGCCTCGCTCGGCGAGGGCCATCTGGGCCTCGCCTGCGACGTGACGGAAGCGGAGGCGTGCCGGGACGCCGTCCGGCGCGTGCTCGAGGCCTTCGGCGCCCTTGACGTGCTGGTGAACAACGCCGGCGTCACGCAGCCGGTCAAGACGATGGAGATCGACGCGGCCGGCTGGGACCGCATCCTCGACGTGAACCTGCGCGGCGCCCTGCACCTGAGCCAAGCGGCCATCCCCCACATGCGCGCGGGGGGCCGCGGCGCCATCGCCTGCATGTCCTCCGTCTCCGCCCAGCGTGGCGGCGGCATCTTCGGCGGTCCGCACTATTCGGCCGCGAAGGCCGGGGTGCTCGGCCTTGCCAAGGCCATGGCGCGGGAGCTGGGGCCCGAGGGCATCCGCGTGAACTGCGTCGCCCCGGGCCTCGTGCAGACCGACATCACCGGGGACGCGCTGACGCCCGACATGAAGGCGGAGATCGCCGCGGGCATCCCCCTCCAGCGCCTCGCCGAGCCCAAGGACGTGGCCGGCGCCTTCCTCTTCCTCTGCTCCGACCTCTCCGCCTACGTCACCGGGGCGGTGATCGACGTCAACGGAGGCCTGCTGATCCATGGCTGAAACGCCGCGTCCGAACCGGACCTTGGGGGACCGCGCCTACGCCATCCGCCGCAACGCGCTCCTCATGGCGCAGGTGCAGGGGCAGGGCTACGTGGGCCAGGCGCTCGACATCGCCGACGTGCTCGCCGCCCTCTGGTTCCACGCCATGCGCTGGCGGGCCGAGGACCCGGACTGGGAGGGCCGCGACCGCTTTCTGCTGTCCAACGGCCACTACGCCATCGCCCTCTACGCCGCCCTGGTGGAGGCCGGCATCCTCCCCGAGCGCGAAATGGAGACCTACGGCGACGACGACTCCCGCCTGCCCATGTCCGGCATGGCCAGCTATACGCCGGGCATGGAGATGTCCGGCGGCTCCCTCGGCCTCGGCCTCCCCATCGCTGTCGGCCGAGCCATGGGCCTGCGCCGCAAGGGCTCGGACGCCCGCGTCTACTGCCTCTTTTCGGACGGAGAGCTGGATGAGGGCTCCGTCTGGGAGGCGGCCCTCGCCGCCGCCCATCACCGCCTCTCCAACCTCATCGCCGTGGTGGACGTGAACGACCAGCAGGCGGACGGGCCGTCCTCGCAGACCCTGGGCTTCGAGCCTCTGGTGGAAAAGTGGCAAGCCTTTGGCTGGGCCGCCTGGCGGGTCGACGGCAACGACCTCGGCGCGGTGACGGAGGCGCTCGACGCGGCGAAGGCGTTGGAGGACGACCGCCCGCGAATTCTTCTGGCGGACACCCTGATGGGCAAGGGCGTGCCGTTCCTCGAGGCGCGCGAAAAGACCCACTTCATCCGAGTGGAGGAACATGAGTGGGAGCAGGCCCTCGCCGCCCTCGACGCGGGGAGGGGGACATGAGCGGGCCCACGAAAAAAAGACTCACCACCTCGGCCATGATCGCCTCCATCGCGGCGGAGGGGCAGAGGACCCGCGCCGCGCCCTTCGGCCACGCCCTCGTCCGCCTCGCGCAGGAACGCGAGGACGTGCTCGGCCTCACCGCCGACCTCGGCAAGTACACCGACCTGCACGTCTTCCGCGACGCCTTCCCCGAGCGCTGCAACCAGATGGGCATGGCCGAGCAAGCCCTCCTCGGCGCCGCAGCCGGCCTGGCGGCGGAGGGTTTTTTGCCCTTCGCCACCACCTACGCCGCCTTCGGCACGCGCCGCGCCTACGACTTCATCCACCAGGCCATCGCCGAGGAAGGGCTGAACGTGAAGATCGCCTGCGCTTTGCCGGGCCTGACCTCCGGCTACGGCCCCTCGCACCAGGCGACGGACGACCTCGCGCTGATGCGCGCCATCCCGGACCTGATGGTCATCGACCCCTGCGACGCCCATGAGATCGAGCAGGTCGTCCCCGCCATCGCCGCGCATCAAGGCCCGGTCTACATGCGCCTCCTGCGCGGCCAGGTGCCGCTGGTGCTCGACGACTACGGCTACCAATTCGAGCTCGGCCGCGCCCAGCTCCTCCGCGACGGCGCCGAGGTCCTCCTGATCTCCTCCGGCCTCCTGACCATGCGCGCGCTGGAGGCCGCCGACCTGCTGGCCAGGGACGGCCTCAGCGCCGCCGTCCTGCACGTCCCCACCATCAAGCCGCTGGACGAACCCACGATCCTGGCGGAGGCCGCCAGGACCGGCCGTCTCGTCGCCGTCGCCGAAAACCACTCGACCGTCGGAGGGCTGGGCGAAGCCGTCGCCGCCCTCCTCATGCGCTCCGGCATCCACCCGGCCTTCCGGCAGATCGCGCTCCCCGACGCCTTCCTCGACGCCGGAGCGCTGCCGACGCTGCACGACCGCTACCGCATTTCGGCCGAGGCCATCGCGGCGGATCTCAAGGCCGCGCTCTGAGGCCCGCCGCCTACAGCAGACTGTCCGGCAGCTTCTGCTCCGCCGCGGTGTTCGCCCGCCGGAAGATCAGCGTGACCAGGGTGGAGACGATCACGATGAACAAGGAGTAGAGCGCCGGCACCGCCATCACCGCCTGCGCCTCCTCCCCCGCGAAGGTGAAGACGATGATCGCCAGCGCCAGCGGCCCGTTCTGAATGCCCGTCTCCAGCGCCACCGTCCGCGCGTTCCGCGGATGCAGCCGCAGCAGCCGCGCGAAGCCGTAGCCGATGGCGATGCCGAAGACGCCGAGCCCGATCGCCGCGAAATAGGTCGCCGGCGTGGTCCCCAGCAGGAACTGCCAGTTGCGCGGGATCCAGCTGAGCGCGATGAAGGCGATGAAGACCACTGCCAGGACCGAGCCGAAGAACTCGATCGTCGCGCCGATGTTGGCGTTGACCTTGCGCAGCACCATGCCGATGGCCACCGGCACCAGCAGCAGGATCAGCGTGATGATGATGTTCTCGCGCGGGATCGAAAGGTCCAGCGCCGTCGCGTAGACCACCAGGATGATCGGGATCAGCACCACGCCGGTGATCGTGGACGTGACCGTCATCAGCACCGACAGCGCCAGGTTCCCTTTCGAAAAGTAGGTGAAGATGTTCGACGTCGTGCCGCCGGGCATGCAGGCCATGATGAGGATGCCGATGGCGATGGTCTGGGGCACCGCCAGGAAGGTCGCCATCAGGAAGCCCAGGAACGGCATGATCCCGTATTGCGAGACCACGCCGATCCCCAACCCGAAAGGCCGCTTGAGCGCCAGATAAAAGTCGCGCGGCGTCAGGGACGCGCCCATGCCGAGCATGATGACGAAGACCATCAGCGCCAGAAGCGCCTGTTCGAACTCGCTGACCATGTCGGCTTACTCCGCCGCCGTTTCGGCCGTCGCCTGGGCCGTCTTCCGGGCGGCCATGTCCTCGGCGCGCAGGTCTTTTCGAAGGATCTTGCCGACGTTGGACTTCGGCAGCTCGTCGCGGAATTCGACGCGCTTGGGCGCCTTGTAGGGGGTCAGGCGCCCCTTGCAGTGGTCGCGCACCTGCGCCTCGGTCAGCCCCTCGTCGCGCCGCACCACGAAGGCCTTGACCGCCTCGCCCGTGGCCTCGTCCGGCACGCCGATCACCGCCGACTCCAGAACGCCCGGATGGGTCGCCAGGCAATCCTCGATCTCGTTGGGGTAGACGTTGAAGCCCGAGACGACGACCATGTCCTTCTTGCGGTCGACGATGGTGAAATAGCCGTCCGCATCCATCACGCCGATGTCCCCGGTCAGGAACCAGCCGTCGCGCATGACCTTCGCCGTCTCCACCGGCTTGTTCCAATAGCCGGCCATGATCTGCGGGCCCTTGGCGGCGATCTCCCCCGCTTCGCCCGGCGCCACGGGGGTCCCGTCGTCGTCCAGCAGCGCCATGTCGGTGGAGGGGACGGGCACGCCGATGGAGTTCTCCCGCGACTTGCCCAGCGGGTTGAAGGTCAGCACCGGCGATGTCTCCGTCAGGCCATAGCCCTGCAGGACCGGCTTGCCGGTGATCTCCTCCCACCGGTCGGCCACCGCGGACTGCAACGCCATGCCGCCGGCGGAGCTGAATTTCAGATGCTTCGGCGGGCTGTCGGTGAACCAGATCTCGTTGGTCAGCCCGTTGAAGAGCGTGTTGACCCCGCTCATCCAGCTGATCCGGTAGTTCTCGAACGCCCGCTTGAGGTTCGACAGCGGCCGAGGGCTGGGGATCAGGATGTTGCGGGCGCCCAGCCACCAGAAGCCCAGCAGGTTCACCGTGAAGGCGAAGACGTGATACATCGGCAGGGCGGTCAGCGCGACCTCCTCGCCTTTCTCCACCCCCGCGATCAGGGCCATGGTCTGCTCCATGTTCAGGATCAGGTTGGCATGGGTCAGCATCGCGCCCTTGCTGACGCCGGTGGTGCCGCCGGTGTATTGCAGCACGGCCACGTCGTCCGGCTGCACCGCGTGACGATAGGCGTCCACCTCGATCCGCTCCGCCTCCCGATGCGCTCGACCGGCGGAAAGCGCCTGGGGCAAGCGCGCATGGGCGACCTCTATGGGCGGCAGCGAGCGGTCCCACCAGCGCTGCACCAGCCGAACGATGGATTTGGGAAAGACCGGAAAGAACTCGGTCACCTGGGTGACGATTACGTTGGGGATCGGATGGCCCCGCGTCGCCTCTGGGATCTTGTCGGCAAAGAGGTCGATGATCACCAGGGCGTGCGGTTCGGCATCCTGGAACTGCTTGGCCATTTCCTCGGCGGTGTACATCGGGTTGACGTTCACCAGCACGCAGCCCGCCTTGAGGATCCCGAAGGCCGCCACCGGAAATCCCAGAGCGTTCGGCATCTGCAGCGCCACCCGGTCGCCCTGGTTCAGTCCCGCCACCTCCCGCAGGTATATGGCGAAGGCGTCCGACATCTCGTCGACCTGGGCGAAGCTCAGGGTCCCGTTCATGCCGTTGGGCAGGCAGGCGGTGAAGGCCGGCGCCTTGCCGTAGGTCTCGGCGACCGAGCCGATCAGGTCGCCGACGGTGCGATAGGTCGACGTCTCGATCTCGGTCGGGACGTCCGGGCCGTAGAACGCCGTCCAGGGGCGCGCCTGCGTGCTCATCGATTCCTCCCATGGCGTGTTCTTTGTCGCGCTAGTTAACCGACGCGCCGGCATTGTCGACGGAAAGTTCGCGCCGCGGAACCCGACCCGCCGGCGCGTCCCGCGGCCTCCAACGGGTTTCCGCGCGCCTCTCGCGTCCGTACAACGGCGCGCATGGAGTTCGACGTCATCGTCCTGGGCGCCGGAGGGGCCGGCCTGATGGCCGCCGCGGCCGCCGCGCGCCGCGGCGCGCGCGTGCTGGCCGTCGACCATGCGCGAAAGGCCGGCAAGAAGATCCTCATCTCCGGCGGCGGGCGCTGCAACTTCACCAATCTGGGCGTCGAGCCTCAGCGCTTCCTGTCGGAAAACCCGCATTTCGCCAAGTCCGCCCTCAGCCGCTACACCCAATGGGATTTCATCGATCTGGTGGATCGCCACGGCATCGCCTGGCACGAAAAGACCCTGGGGCAGTTGTTCTGCGACGGCTCGGCCCGGCAGATCGTCGCCATGCTGCTGGACGAATGCGCGCGGGCCGGGGCGGAGGTTCGCCTGGGCGTCGAGATCGGAGAGATCGCCCATGCCGACGGCCGCTTCCGCGTCGAGGGCGCGAAGGCCTCCGCCCGCGGCCTGATCGTGGCGACCGGAGGGCCGTCGATCCCCAAGATGGGGGCCACCGGCCGGGCCTACGACATCGCCCGCCAGTTCGGCCTGAACCTGATCCCGCCGCGCCCCGCGCTGGCGCCGCTCACGCTGGGTCCCGAGGACCGGCTCTTCACCACCATCGCCGGCGTCGCCTGCCCGTCGATCGCGCGCGTGGGGTCGGTGGCCTTCGAGGAGGCCGCGCTCTTCACCCATCGCGGGCTCTCCGGCCCGGCGATCCTGCAGATCTCTTCCTATTGGTCGCCGGGCGAGGCGATTTCCCTGAACGTTCTGCCGGGGGCCGCCGAGAAATTGCGAGAGGCCAAGCGGCGCGCCCCCCGCGCCCATCTCAAGGCCGCTCTGGCGGAGCATCTGCCCAACCGCCTCGCCGACGCCCTGGCCGAACGCATCGGCTTGCCGCAGGCGCTCGCCAACATCTCCGACGCTCGCCTCGACGAGGCCGCGCGGACCCTCGAGACGCTGGTCTTCCACCCCGACGGCACCGAAGGCTACGCCAAGGCCGAGGTCACCGCCGGCGGCGTCGACATAGCGGAGCTGTCGTCGCGGACCCTGGAGGCGCTCAAGGTCCCGGGCCTCCACGTGGTCGGAGAGGCGGTGGACGTCACCGGCTGGCTCGGCGGCTACAATTTCCAGTGGGCCTGGTCCTCCGGCGTCGCGGCGGGGGAGGCCGCCGCCCGCGCCTTCGCCGCCTGACCCTCTGGCGCCGCGGCCCGCGCGCTGTCACGCTGGCGCGCATGGCAACGGGGGCGCGCGCGATGGCTTCGATCACGACCGACTACCTCGTCATCGGCTGCGGCGCCTCGGCCATGGCCTTCGTGGACGTGATGCTGGCGGAGACCGACGCGACCTTCACCCTGGTCGACCGTCGCGACGCGCCCGGCGGCCACTGGAACGACGCCTATCCCTTCGTGCGGCTGCACCAGCCCTCGGCCTTCTACGGCGTCGCCTCCCGCCCTTTGGGCCGCAACCGCATCGACCAGGCGGGCCCCAACGCCGGCTTCTACGAGCTCGCCTCGGGCTCCGAAGTGCTCGCTTACTTCCATGCGGTGATGGAGGAGACCTTCCTGCCCTCCGGCCGCGTCGACTGGCGCCCCATGACCGAGTGGCGGGACGAGGACGGGATGCTGGTGAACCTCCTTTCCGGCGAAACGACCCAGGTCGAGATCTGCCGCGCCCTGGTCGACGGCCGCCGCATCGGGACCGAGATCCCGCTCACCTACAAGCGCAACTTCGAGGTCGCCGAGCTCGTGACCTGCATCCCCCCGAACGCGCTGCCGCGCCGCGCCGCCGGCCACCGCGATTTCGTCGTCGTCGGCGCCGGCAAGACCGCCATGGACGCCGCCCTCTGGCTCCTGCGCCGCGGCGCCGACCCGGATCGCATCGCCTGGATCCGCCCGCGCGACGCCTGGCTGCTGAACCGAGCCGCGATCCAGCCGGGGATCGAGTTCTTCGACAGCACCCTCGGCGGAGTCGCCGCCCAGACCGAGATCTTCGCGGAGGCCGAAAGCCTCGAGGACATGGAACTGAAGCTGGAGGCGGCGGGCCAGTGGCTCCGCATCGACCGCAGCCGCCGGCCGGAGATGATGCACTCGGCCGTCTGCTCCGAAGAAGAGGTCGAGCTGCTCCGCGGCATCCGCAACGTCTTGCGGCACGGCCACGTCCGCCGCATAGACCCCGGCCGGGTGGTCTTCGACGACGCCGAAGCCCCGCTGCCCGACGGCGCGCTCGTCATCGACTGCGCCGCCAGCGCCGCGACGATGACCGGCGACGGCCCGTTGCAGGTCTTCTCGCCCGGCCGCATCGACCTCGAGATGATCCGCCCCTACCAGCCCACCTTCAGCGCGGCCCTCATCGGCCATATCGAGGCGACGATCCCCGACCTGGAGGCCAAGCGCGCCCTCGCCCGGCCGACCCCGATGAACGACACCTCCGCCGACTGGGCCGAACGGCGCTTCACCGGCGGCCTGTACGAGGCCGCCTGGTCTAAGACCGAAGAGATCGACGCCTGGGTCAAGACCTGCCGGCTCAACCCCGCCGCCCATGTCGGGCCGCATATCGACCCGACGGACGCGTCCCAGATGGCCGTGCTCGGCCGCATCGGCGCAGCGATGCCCCAGGCGATGCAGAACCTGCCGCGCCTCTTCGGCTGAGCCGGCCCGGCGCCGCCGCTAGGCCGTCAGAAACGTCGCGAAGCCGTCCACCGGCTCCCGCTCGCTGACCAGGGAATTCTGCGGCGCCGTCCAGTCCGCATGGCCCATCGCCATGCCGGAGATCAGGATCTCCTCCTCCGGCACCCCCAACGCCCCGCGCACCGCCGCGGCATATTCGCACCAGGCCTGCTGGGGACAGGTCTCCAGCCCATGGGCCCGAGCCAGCACCATGACGTTCTGCATGAACATGCCCACGTCGAGCCAAGAGCCATACAGAAGCTCGCGATCCATCGAAAAGAACAGCCCCACCGGCGCCCCGAAGAAGGCGTAGTTGCGCAGCGCCGCCGCCTTGCGGCCCGGGTAATCGTCCCGCGCGATGCCGTAGAGGTTGTAGAGCGCATAGCCCACCGCCCGGCGCCGCGCCAGGAACGGCTCCTTCAGCGGCTTCGGCGAATAGGCGTATTCCTCGTCATGCTCGCCCGCCTCCGCGGCCGCCAAGACCGCGTCGCTGACCCGATCCCGCGCCGCGCCCATCGCCACCCGCACCTTCCAGGGCTGCGTGTTGGTGCCCGACGGCGCGCGGGAGGCGCCGGCGAGGATCTCCCTCACCACCGCCGCGTCCACCGGATCGGGCCGGAACTGCCGGATCGAATGCCGCCCCGTCACCGCCTGCACCGCCGTCACGTCGGTCTGCCGAAAGGCGTCCGCCGTGCGCTGCGCCTCGATGGTCTCGTCCTTCATCTTCGTTCCCTCCCTCAGCGCCAGACCAGCGAGCCGTCGTCCAACGGCGCCGCCGGCAGCGCGTCCTTGTCGTGGTAGTAATCCTGCGTCATCCGCCAAGGGTCCCGATCCCCCTGCCGCGGCATGATGTCGAGCGAGCGCATCACGTAGCCCGCATTGAAGTTTTCCGGATCGATGAAGGGCCGCAGGGGCATGTCGGCCCACGCCTCCCCCAGCTCCGGCGTGACGGATGCCGCGCCCCGCCGCGCCATCTCCTCCAGCACCCGGCACACATGGGCTGAGACGAGGTCCGCCCGCATGGTCCAGCTGGTGCGCAGATAGCCGAACACCCAGGCGAGGTTCGGCACGCCCGAGAACATGATCCCGTGATGCATCACGGTTTCGGCCCAGTTCACCTGAGCGCCGTCCACGGTGAAGACCGCGTCGCCCATCACGCACAGATCGAACCCCGTC
>JBCCPD010000046.1:0-14451 GCA_039025075.1 Pseudomonadota bacterium
GCCCCTCGTCGCGCCTGGGGTCACGCATCGGACGCGGCGATCTCGGTCAGATTGGTTGCAACGGGGGGATCGCTGACTTCCGGCCGTGCGGGGAGGAGGCCGGCGCGGGCGCGGCTGAGGGCGCGGGCCTCTTGCGCGAGGCGGCGCCAGAGGCGGAATTGCGAGGGCCGCCAGAACAGGAATTCGGGGTGCCATTGCACGCCGATGCGCAATGGCTCGCCGGGCCGTTCGACGGCCTGGGTCATGCCGTGCTGATCCTCGGCGCAGACGCGCAGCCCGTCGCCGGGGCGGCGGATGGACTGCTTGTGCAGGCTGTTCACCCGCAGGCGCTCGCGCCGCAGGATCTGCGAGAGACCCGACCCGTTTCGGGCGTGCACGCGGCGGACGGGCAGGGGGGTGCGCAGGGCCCGGCCGGCGTCGTGATATCCCCAGGCGTCCTGATGCAGCGTGCCGCCCCGGAAGACGTTCATCATCTGAGAGCCGCGGCAGATGCCGAGAATGGGGACGGGACCGTCCCACAGCCGCTCGAGCGCCTCGAGCTCCAGCCGGTCGCGCTCGGGGTCGTAGCGGGCCTCGGGCATGGCCTCGGCGTGGTAGAGATCGGCCGAGACGTCGTCGCCGCCGCCGATGACGAGCCCGTCGAGGCCGTCGAAGGCGTCGGCGGGCACGGGCGCTCCGCCGGCGGGCGCGGTCAGCCGGCGGGGCAGGGCGCCTTGCAGGAGGATCGCCGCGGCGGCGAAGAGCCACATGGGCCAGCCGCGCCCGCGCGGACCGGTGACGCCGATCACAGGCACGGCGGCGCGCAGGGCGGCGGTGCGGCCGGCGAGGCCGGCTCGGGTCAGGTCGGATCGCATAGGGCGTCTCCCAAGGCGAGAAGGGCGTCGGAGCCGGGCGTGTCGCGGGCGATGCGGGCGGCATGGGCCAGGCGCTCGGGGTCGGCGGCAAGGCGCTCCACCGCCGCCCAGCGGGCCCAGACGGCGGAGATGCTCCAGCCCGGCTCGTCGAGCCGACAGTCGGGCAGACGCCAGTGCCAGGTGGGGCGCGGCTTGATGGTCTCGGCGGGCAGGGCGGCGCGCACCCGGGACTCGTCCAAGTGGGCGAGCAGGGGCAGCAGGTCCAGCTCTCGGTTGCGGGAGGGGTTGGCGCGCAGATAGGCGTCGATCAGCGCGGCCTGGTCGGGCGCGAAGAGGGGATCGAGAACCAGATCGCGGAATTCGTCGGGGAACGCCGCTTCGAAGGACCAGAGGCGGCGGCTGAGGTCGACATCGAGACGGGCTCGCAGCCAGGGGCCGAGCGTCAGGTAGGCGCGCAACGTGGCGAGGATGTCGGCGGGGGCGAGGGAGGGCAGCTCGGGGTTGAGCTGCAGTCCGAAGGCGTAGAGGGGGCCGCCGCCTGTGCCGAAGGCGCCTTGCGCCGCGAGGGCAGCGCTGAGCGCGTCGAGGCGTGGGGCGTCGACGAGGGCGAGGGGCGGGCAGGTGATCTCCATCGGCAGCACGGTCGCGCCGACGGCGGCGGCGGCGTCGCGCAGGCGGCGCGGGGTTTCGCCCCGCGTCTCGCGGTGGGCGAACTTCACGTCGAGCTCGCAGCGGAAGTCGCCCCAGGGGCCGCCTTCGACATCGACGCGCCAGTCGGAGCGTCTTGCGATCCGACCGCCGAAGATCTCGCGCACGGCG
The DNA here is from genome assembly GCA_039025075.1 of Pseudomonadota bacterium. GTDB lineage: Bacteria > Pseudomonadota > Alphaproteobacteria > Rhodobacterales > Rhodobacteraceae > Albimonas. The sequence goes on from JBCCPD010000046.1 coordinate 1,674, forward strand.
TCGGCGGCCTGGTCGGCGTCGACGCCGCCGAACTCTATCTCCACGCCGATGCGGCGAGGCTTTCCAGCGGACTTGAAGGGGTGCGGCGGCGCGGTCCAGGCGGCCGCTTCGGCGCGCGCGATCGGCGCGTTCGAGGACGCGGCGAGGGCGCGTGCGGGCGGGGACGTCGCCGCGGAGGCGCGGGTCATGAAGGTCTCCAGTGGACGTGACTGCGAGACGAGGGAACGCAGACGGGCGGGGAAGGGTTCCGCGGGCGCGGGGGAACCTTCGCAAGCTTGACCGCGTTGGGACGCTGCGGGCGGCCGGCGCCCGCCGCTGCATGGAGGAGAACCGACATGAATTGGGATATCGTCAAAGGCAAATGGGCCCAGATGAAAGGCTCCGCGCGCGAAAAGTGGGGCGAGCTGACGGAAGACGACCTCGACCAGATCGAAGGCGAGCGCGAGCAGCTCGTCGGCAAGATCCAGGAGCGCTACGGCATCGCCAAGGACGAGGCGGAAAAGCAGGTTGACGCCTGGGCCGACGCGGCCTGACGGTCCACGCAGACCTTGGCTCAGAATGATTCAAGCGGCGCGGCGGCGGAAGCCCTGCGCCGCTTTTTATTGTATTTGAACTACTTGCTGCGTTGCAGTGCGAAAAGATCCGACCGAATCAGCATAGGTTGTCGCAGGTCATTTCACATTCCGACTAATGCTCCCTTTGCTGTCGGTTCCGCCTTCCGGCGGCCGTGTCGAGGGCGGGAGAGGTCGAGTGAGCGAAGAGCGCAAGGAACGACGGTCGGAGACGCGGGGTCTGCGCGTGTCGACCCGAGGTGTTCTGCTCGTGATCTCGCTCGACGATTGGCGGATCGAGGCTGCGGGCGGGGACCCGCCGACCTCCCTCCCGCCCTCGGATGCGGCGGGTCGCCGCGTGAAGGATGTGCTCGGCGAGGCGGCGACGCACGCGCTGCGCAACCTGGCGCAATCGTCGGCCTGGCCGGGCGCGTCGACATGGAGCCTGTTCGGCCCGGGGACGCTGCCATCGCCTTTCGAGGCTTTCGGCGGCGCCTTGCGGCTGACGGATCGGTTTCTGCTGCTGGAGTTGGAGCGGGAGACCGCGGTGCAGGCGATGACGCCGGGCGAGATCGCGGCCGCGGCCGCGCGGGTGGACGACGCCCCCACGGTCGGCGATCGGCTGCGGGCGGCGGCGCAGATGTTGCGGGCGCGGTCGGGCTGGGACGGCGCGGCGATCTGGGGCGGAGGACCCGGCGTTCCGGGGAAGCTCGCCTCGGCCGGGCGGGAGGCGGCGGCGCCGCCGCGATCGGTGCGCCGGCGTTGGACGGTCTCGGGCCGGACCCTGTGCACGGAGGGCGAGGACGCGCCGGTGACGCCGTCGGACCTGTTTCTGCCGAAAGCCGTGACCGAGGGCGGTCTGGCGGCCGCGAGCCCCGAGGAGCGGGCCTGGCTTGACGGGCAGGGACTCGCCGCGGCTGTAGGGTTCGAGCTGCGCTGCGCCGGGCGAAACGTCGGGTCGGCGGCGCTGATGTCCCGGACGTCGCGCCGCCTGGGTCCAGGGGCGCGGGCGGGCCTGTCGCTTCTGGCGCGGCACGCGGCCGGGTGGGCGGCGGCGGTGACGGACGCGCGGACGCCGCCGCGCGAGGAGGTGCGCCTTGGGGCGGGGTCGAGGTTCGCCGACGCGCCGTCGGCGTTCGCGGAGTCGCCTCCGCGGGCGTCCGAGACACCGGCCTTCGACCGATGGGACAAGCCGCTGGCGCGCCTGCGGGTGCTGATCGTCGAGGACGACGCGTTGCAGGCGGTGGATCTGCAGGAAATGGCATTGAGCCTCGGCGCCGACGAGGTGGCGCTGGCCGACAGCGCGGCGGATGCGCTGTCGATGATAGCCATGGCGCCGCCGCAGGCGGCGCTGCTGGACAACGTGCTGCTGGACGGCTCCTCCCGGCCGGTGGCGGAGCGTCTGGCGGCGCTCCGCCTGCCCTTCGCGGTGACGAGCGGGGCGAGCGCCTCCAGCCTGCCGCCGATCCTGGCGAACGCGCCGCGGCTGACCAAGCCCGCCAGCACGGCGGCGATGCGGTCGGTGCTGAACCGGCTGCTGCGACGCTGAGCGCTGCAGGTCCGGCGCGTGACGCGGGCCGCCGCGGACCGGGTCGGCCCGCGGCGGGGCCGGGTCAGAGGTGCGCCGTCTTTCGGAAGAACAAGGCCTGGCTGATCGTCGCCTGAAGGGTTTCTGCCAGAAACGGCTTGGCGATCAGGAACGTCGGCTCCGGCCTGAGGCCCGTCAGCAGACGCTCGGGGTAGGCGGTGATGAAGATCACCGGGGCCTCCATCTCCCCCAGGATGTCGCGCACGGCGTCGATGCCGGAGGAGCCGTCGGCGAGCTGGATGTCGGCGAGCACCAGATCCGGGCCGTGCTCGCGCGCCGCGGCGACGGCGGCGCTGCGGGTGTCGGCGATCTGCACCACTTCGTGGCCCAGGTCCGTCGCGACGCTTTCGATGTCCATGGCGATGATCGGCTCGTCCTCGATGATGAGGATGCGGGCGCGGGTCTGGTCGCGCAGGTCCGAAACCGCTTGATCGACGAGGGACGCGGCTTCGTCGACGGAGACGTCGAGAATGGCGGCTGCCTCGTCCGCGTCGAAACCTTCCACCGCGGTCAGAAGCAGGGCGCGTCGCGAGCTGGGGGTGAGCGAGGCGAGACGCTCGGCCGCGGCGAGCTCATCGCCCTTCGACGGGGCCGGCGCGACCTCGTCGCCGAACGAGGCGCTCTCGAAGACGCGCTGAAACGCCTTGTAGAGACCGACGCGCGGCGACAGACCCATGTCGATCACGGAGCGGTCCGCGATCACCGCTTCGAGGGTCGCGGCGACGTAAGCGTCGCCGGCCTTCTGGGTTCCCGCGAGAGCCCGCGCGTAGCGGCGCAAGAGAGGAAGGCTGGGCGCGATGGCGTCGGCGATGCCGCGGGAAGGCGAGTCGGCGAGGGCTGCCATGTTCGGTCGTCTCCTGTCACAGCGGCGATACTTTCGTCTGATCCCGCATTTTTCACGGAACCAACGTGCGGGGCGAGCGTTGGTTCCCGTGGGCGATTGATTTTTCGACCGCCTGCGGACACACGGTAGAACGGACGGTAGGAATGCAAAGCGGAGCGGCACGAGCGATGACGGCGAAGACCCCGCCGGACGACGACGCCGCGCCTCGGCCCGAGGCGCCGGCGACTGAGGGACCGCAGGCGGATTTCATCGGAGACAATCTGCGAAAGCTGTTCGACGACGTCGCTGGAGAGGCGATGCCCGATCAGCTCTCCTCGCTCCTGGCCCGGCTGGCTGAGGAAGACGCGCGGCAGCGCGGCGGCGCGGATGGCGTGGCGGACGCCGGCGAAGAGGACGGCGCATGAGCGAGCGGTCTCAGCCGGAGCTCCCGTTTCACGAACTGCTGGGCGAGGAGACGGCGGTTCTGCGCGCCTTCGCGCGGTCGCTGACGCGCAACGCGGCCAACGCCGACGATCTGGTGCAGGAGACGCTGCTGAAGGCGTGGACCAATCGAGCGCGATACGAGGAGGGCACCAACCTTCGCGCCTGGCTGTTCACCATCCTTCGCAACACGTTCTATTCGGATTTCCGCAAGAAGCGGCGGGAGGTCGAGGACGTGGACGGCGTCCATGCCGGGCGCTTGGCGGAGGCCCCGACCCAGGATCACGCGCTTGCGGTGCAGGATTTCCAGGCGGCGCTGAACCGGTTGCCGGAGGATCAGCGCGAGGCGCTGGTGCTGATCGGCGCGGCGGGCCTGTCCTATGAGGAAGCGGCCGAGGTGCTGAACACGGCGGTCGGCACGGTCAAGAGCCGGGTGAGCCGAGCGCGATCGGCGCTGAGTGAAACGCTGGGCGTGAGTTCCGGCGCGGAGCTGGTGCAGGACAGTCATATGGAGGCGGCGCTCGGGTCGGCGGCCTGAGCGACGGTCGACGGCGGGGGATGCACGACGCTCACGGACGCTTCGAGGAGAGCGTGCGCGCTTCGGTCGAAACGGCCGAGGCGCGTGCGGATATCGACGATGACGATGCGTCGGCGGACGATAGCCACGGGCGCTCTCTGCGTCTGAGCGTGGTGGCTTACCTCGGGCTCGCGATCGCTCCGGCGTTCCTGTTCTCGGTCGTCGACGGCGTGGGCGCTTATCGGGAGAGCGTGAACCGCGCCGAACAGAGTTTTCTGGAAGCGACGGTGCTATCGGCGCAGATGCAGCGCGGCATGTTCATTCGCGCGCGAACGGTCGCTGAAGTGCTCGCGGACCTGCGTTCGGTCCGCCGGTTCGATCAAGAGGAATGCGCGGCAGGGTTGCGCCGCACGCTCGACCTCGCGCCGCGGGCTGCTTACGCGGTCGCCGTGGACGCTCAGGGGACGGTTCGCTGCGCCTGGCCGGCGGGGGCGGCGGAGGGGGAGAACCAGATCGTGCCGGCCGGAACCGCTGAAGCGCGGTCGGGATCCGAGGAGGGCTTCAGCGTCGATTTCGCCGTTTCCGCGTCGGAGGGCGTGCCGGATGCCGTGGTCGTCTCCACCGCGATGCCGTCCTCGGCCGGCGCGCAGGACGCCGGCTTCGTGGCGGTCAGCCTGCCCATAGAACCGGGTCTTCTTTCAGGGTTGACCGAGCGTGCCGCGTGGCCGACCTGGAGGGCGCTTGTCGACACCGACGGCGCGGTCCTTCCTCTGAGCGAAGACGCGACGGGTCCGGCGACGGGCGCCCTGATGCCAAGCATGGGATCGGAGCCGATGGTCGGCCGCGCCGCGTCTGCCGAGGGCGAAGCGCTGGTGGTCGTTGCGACGCCCCTGATCGATGCGCAGGTCTGGGCGGCGGCGGCGACGCCGGCGGCGGGGTTGCGCGCCGAAGCGTTGCGCGCGGCGTTGCCGCGGATCCTGGCCCCGATGGTGATGCTGATCGTCGCGCTCGCGGCGGCATACGTGTTGATGGAACGACTTGTCTTGCGCCACATCGTGGAGATCGCGCAGACAACGCGGGCGATGGGGCGCGGGCTGTTCAATCGCCGCGCCCGCCTCCCCTCGAATGCGCCAGACGAGCTGAGAAGTCTGGCGGACGATCTTTCGTTCACCGCGGAGGCCTTGAAGGCTCGTGAGAGCTCGCTCGAAACAACGTTGAAAGCCAATCGGCTGCTGCTGATGGAGGTCTACCACAGGGTCAAGAACAACCTTCAGATGATCGGCAGCTTCGTGAACCTGCAGGCGCGGCGATCCGGGGAGGCGGGCCGGGCGACCCTCGATCCGATCCGGGTGCGCGTGCACGCGATGTCGCTGGTGCATGAGAAGCTGTATCAGTCCGACGATCTGGAGACCGTGGCGTTGGACGAGCTGCTGGCGGAGGTGGCGCGCGCTGCGGTCGGCGCCGCCGCGCCTCGGGCCGAGCTGTCGCTGTCGCTGCAGCCGCGTTTGGAGCGGCAGGATCGGGCGGTGCCGCTGGCGCTTTTCGCCAACGAAAGCCTGACCAACGCGGTGCAGCATGGCCCGGGAACCGGTCGGTACGGCATCCGCCTGCGGCTTCGCGACGAGGAGGACGGCGGCTTTCGGCTGGTGGTGGAGAACGACGCGGATACGGCGCGCGAGGCTGAACCGGACGAGGGACTGGGCGCGCGGCTGATCGAAGCCTTCGCGAGGCAGCTGCGCGCCCAACTCGAGATAGAGCGGGACGACGGCGTGTTCCGGGTGACGTTGGTCGCGCCGCCTCCGCCCGAGCGGATCGCGCCCGGCGAAGATCGGCATTTCTGACCGATCGCGTGGGTCTTCGGCGGAACCGTCGACGACTTCACGCGTTGGACTGATTGGAAGTCTTCCGACGCAACCGATTAGAGGCCGCCCCCATGAGCAACGAGCACGTCGTCGACGATGTCTTCAACACGGTCGAGGAGACCGCGTCAGGGGCCGATCAGGTCTCCGTCGGCGATCTCATCTCGACCTTCGGAAACCGGGTCTACGGGCCGGTGATCTTCGTGGTGGGCCTGTTGGCTTTCTCGCCGCTGGGCGCGATCCCGGGTGCGTCGATTCTGTTCGCGACCCTCATCATCCTTCTGGCCGTGCAATACGCCGTCGCCGGCGGAGAGCCCTGGCTGCCAGAGGCGCTGCGCAAGCGCGAAGTGTCCGGCGAGCGGGCGACGAAGGCCATGGAGAAGACGCGGCCTTACGCCAAGAAGGTGGAGTTTCTGTTTTCGGAGCGTGCGGTGCATCTGGCCTCGGCGCCTTGGACGTGGCTGTGGGCGGCGGTGATGGTCGTGCTCGCCGTGACCATGTATCCGCTCGCGTTGGTTCCGGGGGGCGTCGCGGCGCCGGCGCTCGCTCTGGCGATCATGGGGCTGGCGATGACGGCGCGCGACGGCATCGCGCTCGCCATCGCCGCCGGGTTGGGCGTTGCGGCCTGCGCCCTGACGGCCGCCTTCTTTCTGTGACGGCGGTCGAGACGTGAGCTTCCGCCGCGTCCCGACCCAGGAGCGCGACCGATGAGCGACCAGCAGGCAACCGCGGCGCTCTCCCTTTTGGAGAGCCTGATGCTGACCCTTGAGGAGCGGGGCATCATCGACCCTTCGGACGTGGAAGAGGTCTACGATGTAGCGATCAGCGCCCACCTGGACGCGGGCGGCGGTCGAGACGACGAAATCGCGCGGCTGCTGCATAGGCTGAAAGTCAGAGGCTCGCCAGCACGATACGAGTCTTGACCCCGCGCTTGCTTGCCTCCGACACTGCGCCCTTCGCGGGGCCGCGTCGGCAACGCGTCCTGTTGGTGCGGAGCCCGGTTCAAGATGGATCATCTTCTGCAATCGGACCGGATGACCGAAATGAGTCGAACTCTGCTCAAGAAACTCGGGGGCTTCTTCGCCGCGACCGACCGGGTCACCGAGATGCTTCGCAGCCTATGCGACGAACCTTCCGAGTTCGCCCCCGGCGAGACGATCGTCGGGCACGGTCAGGACTACAACGCGATCCATATCGTAGAGAACGGCTGGGCGCTTCGATCCCGCACCATGGAGAACGGAGCGCGTCAGATCGTCAACACGGTCATCCCGGGGGACTTGATCGGGCTGAACGCCCTTTTGTTCCGCTCCTCCGATTTCGATCATGAGGCGCAGACGACGGTCACGACCTTTCGGATTCAGCCGCAACGGTTCCAGCAGATGCTGGCGGAGGAGCCGCGCCTGTCCTCGGCCCTGTTCTGGGTGAATTCCCACGAAGAGAGCATTTTGGCGGAGCGGATCGTCTCGCTGGGGCGCAGGTCCGCCCGCGCGCGGGCGGCGCATGTGCTGTGCGAGCTGATCTCCCGGCTCGAGATCATCGATCAGGCGACGTTGCCGGAGTTGATGATCCCCCTGAGCCAGGAAGACTTTTCGGACGTTCTGGGCATCAGCGCGGTGCATACGAACAAGGTTCTGCGCGCGTTCGAGCGCGAAGGGGTTCTGACTTTCCGCATGGGCGTTCTGGTGGTGAACGACGTCCCCGCGCTCAATCGGATCGCGGGGTTCGACGGCGACTACCTGCATTTCACGCGGCGAGAGGATCGGCTTTAGCCGGGAGGCCGCGCGCGCGTCATCGGTCCAGCCAGCGGCGGATCATGACATGCTGCACCACCGCCTGGGCGGCGAGGCGGTATAGGGAGATCAGGTCGCGGACCGGAGAGGAGATCCGCTCGACGCCCGTCGCGAAGGCCACGACGATGCCGAGGCTGACCTCGCCCTCGATCACCAACAGGCCCCCGACGACCAGCACGCCGAGGGGCGCGAGGGCGTTCAGCAGGTTGAGCAGCGACTTCATCAGCGCCTTGAGGCGGGAGAAGCGCATGCGGTTGCGACGGATCTCCTCGACCAGGTTGGAAGCGTCGCGCGGGTCCTCGTCGCCCGAGGCGACCTCGCTGAGGGCGCGCAGCAGCTCGAGCCGCCGTTTGACGAGGCGGTTGAGGCGCAGCTGCATCAGGGGCGCGAGCAGCGCTTGGGGAAGGAGGAGACCGAAGGCGGCGGCGGCCACGAGGGGCGACGTCCAGAGCATGTAGCCGGCGAGGCCGAGAAGGGTGGCGGCGTCGCGGATCGCGCCGCTGGGCCCGCCGCCGACGAAGCCGGCGAGCTTGTCGACCTCCGCGTTGAGGATCGAGGCGGCCTCGCCTCCGGGACCCCGTCCGGTCCGGCGGCGCCGGCCGAGGGCCCCCAGCACCGTATCGCGGAGCGCGGCGGCGGCGCGCTCCGACACGGCCGCCTGACCGAGGGCGAGCCCGTACTTGGCGATCTGATGGGCTGCAAGCGCCCCGGCATATAGCGCCCCGAGGGTCAGAAGCAGGCGCATGTCGCCTAGGGTCAGAGCGTCGTCGATGATGCGGCGCTGGAGCTCCACCGGCGCGAGGTTGAGCGCGGCGGCGACGAGCGCGAGGAGCCCGAGCCCCAGCTGCGCCCGCCATCGCACGCGCAGCGCATAGGTCCAGAGGCCCGTCGCGAAGCCTTGCGGGACGGCCGGTCGGCGCGACGGCCGGATGGCCGCGCGGGCCGGGGGCGGCGCGTGGTCGTCCCTGCGCCGCCCGTCCCCCTCGATCTGTTTCAAGCCGTCAGGGTCCTGTGACGTGGTCCGCGACGAAGGCCCCGCGCACGCCCATGGGCCGGTCCTCTCCCACGGTCGTGTCGGCGGCGGTGGCGAGCTCCAGCTCCGCGTTGAGGGTCGCGCCGAAAAGCGCGGCGAGAGCGCTGAGCCAGAACCACATCAAGAGCGCGGCCACCGCGCCGAGCGCGCCGTAGGTCTCGTTGTAGTTCCCGAAGCGCGACAGATAGGCGGAGAAGGCGATCGAGACGACCAGCCAGATGGCGAGCGCGGTCAGCGAGCCCGGCGTCAGCCAGGCGATGCGGGCGGACCGGCGCGCCGGCCCGTAGCGGTAGAGCAGCGCCAGCCCGACGATGAGCGCGGCGACGGCGATCGGCCAGCGCAGGAGCGAGCCCAGAAGCTCGGTCGACGGAGCGAGAGGGACGAGGGCGAGCACGCCCGGCACGACGACGACGAGGCCGAGCGCGAGCGCCACCAGCGTCGCCAGCGACAGGGTCAGCGCCAGGGTCGCGGCGAGGGCCTTGAAAAAGGGACGCTTGTCCCGCTCTCGATAGGCGATGCCGACGCCGATCATCAGCGCGCGAACGCCTGCTCGAGCGGACCAGAGCGCCAGAGCGAGGGCTCCGAGGGAGGTCCAGCCCAACGTGCCGCGCTGCGCCTCCGCCAGCGCGGCGGCCTGGTCCGCGATAAGTCGATAGGCGTCCGGGGGGGCCACGTCCTCCAGCAGGTCGAGGTGCCGGGAGATGTGCGACGGATCCGCGAAGAATCCGTAGATGCCGGCGAGGGCCGCCAGTCCGGGCGCAAGGGCGAGAAGCGCGTAGAACGCGCAGCCGGCGGCGACGAGGGAGAGATTCTCCTTGCCCAAGGTCTCGGCGGCGCGCATCGCCGCCGAGAGCCAGGCGCGCTTGGGAAGGGCTGCGGGACGGACGGCCTCGCTGGCCGCGTCATGGGGTTCGTCGAGGTAGCGTGCCGTCATGACGCGCGCTCCGCAGCGGAGGATGCGAGGGAGTCCTCACGGGGCAGTTCGGACCGGATCTGGCCCCAGACCAGCAGCGTGAAGAACGCCGAGCCGCCGACGATGTTGCCGACAACGGCGGGCGCGACATAGCCGAGATAGGCGTCCTCGAACCCGGCCGCGCCCGTGAAGACGAGCAGGGCCGCCTTGGCGGACCCCGCGACGACGTGGGTGAAGTCGGCGAGCGCGATGACGTAGGTGATCGCGATGATGGTGAGGGCGCGGGCCCCGCCGGCCGTGGGGGCCAGCCACACGAGCGCCGCGATGAGCCAGCCGGCGGGGATGCCGCGGGCCAACGTCTCCCAGAAATCCTTCTCGAGCGCTGCGCGGCCGAGGCCGAGCATCGCCTCCAGCGTCGCGGCGTCCACAAGGCGCATGGAGAGGACGGCGGCGGCGAAGAGGGCGGTGCCGATCAGGTTGGCGGCGAGCACCACGCCCCAGATGCGCGCGAGGCAGGCGCCGGTGGCGCGGGTCGGACGCTCCAGCAATTCACAGACCGGCGTGATGGTGTTCTCGGTGAAGAGCTGCATCTGGCCCAGGATCACGATCAGGAAGCCGAGCGTGTAGCCGAGATCCGCCAGCACGGGCGTCCAGGCGCTGTCGGGCAGGCGCACGAGAAGCGTGGCTTGAGCCAAGACCGAGAACCCCATGGCGATGCCGGCGGCGATGCCGGACAAGGCCAGGGCCGTGGCGGGGCGGGACATCTCCTCCAACCCCTCGCGGCGGATGGTTTCGAAAATGACGGGCGGACGCACGGTGGCGTGGGCCTCGATCTCTTCGAGCTCTCGCTTGCGGAAGGCGGCCGGGCGACGGTCGTCTCTCATGACGGGTCGACCTCGGAGGCGAGCTTGAGGACTTCGTCGCCATCCTCCTGCTCGATCTCCAGCGCGGGATCGTCGGGCGAGCCGTTCCGCACGACGGTCGAGCCCTTGAGCGTGCGCTCCACCCGTTCCTCATGAATGGCGGTCACCGCGCCCGAGGCGGTTCCTTCGCCCCATGACCAGGTCACTTCGTCGCCGACTGAAATCGCCATCTGCGTCTCCTTTCGGTGTCACGCCGCGAAACGCGCACGGGCCCGGTACGGTTCCATGCCGGGTCGCGGTTTAGTCCTGATCCGTCGTCGAGGACGGGGCGAAGCATTCGCGCAGGGCCTGGGCCTCGTCGGCGTGGACGAGCACCACGAGGCTGTCGCCCGCCTCCACCGTCGCGTCCCCGTCGCAGAGGCGCGAGGCGGCGTCCTTCGCTCCGGCGGTCAGAAGCCGCGCGCGCGTGGGCAGGGGCAGATCGCGCGAGTGTCCGGCATGGTCCTCGCGGGCGACGACGCGGATCAGGGACCAGTCCTTGCCCAGGGTCATTTCGGCGAGGCTCGAGCTGCGTGATCCGACCCGGTCCACGAAGGAGGAGGACAGGGTCTCCTCCGCGAAGACGGCGTCCTCCAAGCCCAGCTCGAGGCAGACCGGCCCGAGTTCGTGATTGTCCACCTTCGGCGCCACTTTGCCGTAGCCGAGGGATCGGGCCGCGAGGGCCGAAAGAATGTTGGTCTCGTCATGCCGGGTGAGGGCGAGCAGGGCGTCGGCCCCGTCGCCGGCGGCGTTGCGCAGGACGCTGGGGTGGGTGCCGTCGCCCTGCAGAAAGCCGCAGTCGAGGCCTTCGGCGACGACGTCGAGGCGGGCGCGGTCGGAGTCGATCACGACGACGTCGTGGCCGGCCTCCACGAGCTTCCGGGCGGTGCGCGCGCCCAGCGACGTGGCGCCCACGATCACGATCTTCATCGGGCGGTTCCTTTCGGCCAGGTCCACATGCGGGGGTTGAAGAGCGCCAGAACGGCGAAGAATTCGAGCCGGCCCATCAGCATGGCGAGCGAAAGGGCCAGCAGCATCCAATCGGGCAGGTCCGGTCCTACGACGCCGGTGGAAAGGCCGACGGTCGAGAGGGCCGAGACGACGTCGAACAGTGCCGGCAGCGCCTCGGCGCCCAGAGCGAGCAAGCCGATCCACAGAAGGCCGGCGGTCAAGGCGTAGACCGCGGCGAGGCCGGCGAGGGCCGCGAGCTCCCCCCCGCGGATGCGCTGGCCCAGGGCGCGCAGATGGGTGACCGCGCCGGGCGGGTTCGCGGCGTGGGCGGCGGTCAAGCGCAGGGCGGCGAGCGCCACGACGGCGCGGGTGGCCTTCAACCCGCCGGCGGTGGAGCCCACGTCGCCGCCGACGACCATCGCCAGGAGCAGCGCGGCGAGGGAGGCGGCGGGCAGCGCGGCCATGCTCTCGGACGCATAGCCGGCGGTGGTGATGGCGCTGACGGCGGTGACGGCGGAATGGGCGATGCGGGCCGGGTCCGCCGCGCCGCTTCGCAGAGCCTCGAACCCCACGAGCGCGACGAAGGTCAGGAGCGTGAGGCCGAGCCAGAGGCGCAGCGCCGGATCGCGCGGGATCGCCTCCAGGCCCGTGCGCCGCACGCTGATCAGAAGCGGGAAGGACAGGGCGCCGACGAGGCAGGACGACATCACCACGGCCTGCGCCAGGCGGCTTTCGTCGACCAGCGAGGTCGAGTCGGGCGCGAAGCCGCCGGCGGAGATGCCTGAAAGCGCCAGCAGGACGCCGTCGATGGGATCGGAGGCGACGGCGGCCGCGGCGGCCGCGAAAAGAACGGTGAGCGAAGCGTAGAGCTTCAGCAGCGCCCTGGCCCGCGTCCGCGTGGAGGCGGGCAGCGTCTGGGTCCCGCCGAGGCCGGCCTCCGCTCCCAGTCGGCGGGCGAGGGCGCCCGGCCCGATCAGCAGCGCCAGCGCCGAGGCGAGAAAGGCGAGCCCGCCGCACCATTGCAGCCAGGCGCGCAGGAAATGAGCCGAGACCGGCCAGGCGTCGGGGTCGCGGGCCAGGCTGAGGCCTGTGGTGGTGATGCCCGAAACCGCCTCGAACAGCGCGGCGGCGGGCGGCATGCCGAGCGCTCGGAAGGCCGGCGCCGCGGCGAGCGCGGCGAGCGCGAAGGCCGCCGCCGCGACGATCAGCGCTTCGGACAGGCGCAGGTCCGACGGCGGAGCTGCGCGGCGAGAGGCGACCCAGAGGGCCGCGAAAGCCGCGAGAGGCCCGGCAAGGGCGGCGGCCAGCAGCCAGACGCCTTCGAGGGCGGCCGCCGCGGCCGGGGGCGCCAGCAGCGCTCCGAAGGCAGGCGAGAGCGCCGCCAAGGTCCGCCCGACCGCGTCGGGCCGC
>JBCCPD010000047.1:0-14353 GCA_039025075.1 Pseudomonadota bacterium
CGCGCGGGAGGCCGCCGCCGGCGCCTCTCGGCCGCGCGACGCGGCGATCAGAAGCTCCAGCCGCGCCGCCGCCGCCTCGGCCCGCGCGGTGGTCTCGGCCATCGACCGGGACGCCGCGGCCGATTGCGACCGCGCCGCCGCCAGCGCGCCGCGCAGCGCGTCCACCTGGTCGGACATGGCGGCGATCGCCGCGCCGACGCCGCCGTCCATGTCCCGCAGGCGCCTCAGCCGGCGGGACAGCACGTGGCAGTAAAGCGCCGCGGTCAGCGCCGCCGCGATCAAAAGGCCGTCTGCGATCAGGGTCATCGGATTCTCCGGAGGCTCTGGGTCACTGAAGGATGAATTCGGTGACCAGCAGGTCGCGGACGCGCCCCTCGCCGGTCACGATTCGAATGCGCCGCAGCAGATGAGAGCGCATGCGCGACATCGCCGCCGCACGCTCCACATCCGTCTCGTCGAGCGCCTGCAGATAGGTGTTCATGACGTCGAGGATGCGCGGCATCAGCGCCTGCACCTCCTCCTCCCGTCCCGGCTGCACCTCGAGCGCCGCGGACAGGCGCAGGAGCTTCGCCTCCGCCCCGGGGCCGAGCGACACCGTCAGCTGCTCGATGGGCACGAATCGGGGCATTTCCGCCGGACCGGTCTGCGGCGGCGCGGCGGCCGAAGGACCGTCCAGCGGCAGCGACAGAATCCCGCTGTACGTGGCGTAGAAGCCGCCCCCCCCCAAGATCAGCAGCGCCGCCAAGCCCATCACGAGCGTCATCGCGCCGCCCCCGTTGGGAGCGTCGCTCTCGACATCGAGTCTCGCGGGGTCCGCCATGGCGCCGCCCTTCGTTCCTGCTGCGTCTTCGCGTTCTGCGGTCGTCGCGACGGAGGCGCCGCCGCGTCGACGGGAGGCGTTTTAGGCGCAAGGAGCTAACCGAATGTTAAGTGACCGGACCCCATCACCGGCCTCAGCCGAGGGCGTTCAGAACGGGCGCCGAAACGCGAGAGGCAGGTCGTGAACCAAGTCGCGATGCTCTGGAACGGGCTGGACGGACGACGCAGATTGCTGACCGGCGCGGCGGCGCTGGCCGCGGCGCTCATGGTGCTTTTTCTGGCCCGCACCGCCGCGACCCCCGCCAAGGCGCTGCTGTTCGCCGGGCTGGAGCCGTCGGCGGCCGGCCAGGTGATCTCCGAGCTGGACGCGCGCCAGATCCCCTATGAGGTTCGCGGCGACGCCATCTTCGTGCCGGAGGGGCGCCGCGACGCCTTGCGCCTGTCGCTCGCCGGCGGCGGCCTGCCGGGCAACGGCGCTTCGGGCTACGAAGTGCTCGACGGCCTGTCGGGATTCGGCACCACGGCCGAGATGTTCGACGCCGCCTATTGGCGCGCCAAGGAGGGGGAGCTGGCGCGCACCATCCTCGCCCTGCCGCAGGTGCGCCAGGTGCGCGTTCACATCGCCAATCCGCGGCGCAGGCCGTTCGAACGCGGGGCCGAGCCGTCGGCGTCCGTCGCCGTTTCGGCCGGCGCGGCGGCGCTGTCGGCCGAGCATGCCCGCGCCATCCGCCACCTGGTGGCCGCGTCGGTGGCCGGTCTGGCCCCGTCCGCCGTCACGGTCGTCGACGCCGACAACGGCCTGGCGATCGCCGATCCGCTCAACGAAGACATGGCCGCCGACGGCGCCGACCGGGCGGAGCAGCTGAAAACGCAGGTGGAGCGGTTGCTGGCGGCTCGGGTCGGGCCCGATTCGGTGATCGTGGAAGTCTCGGTCGACGCCGACATGAACTCCGAGACCGTGCGCGAGCGGGTGCTGGATCCCGCCGGCCGCGTGGCGATCCACTCCGACACGTCCGAATCGACCGAACGGTCCGAAGGCGGGGAGGGCGCGGCGGTCACCGTCGCCTCCAACCTGCCGGACGGAGACGCGGCCGAAGGCGGCGGCTCGGTGCGCGACCTCGCCGAGACGCGGGAGAGGGTGAACTACGAAGTGTCGGAGGTCCTCACCGAGCGCGTGCGCAGGCCGGGAGAGATCCGCCGCATCACCGTCGCGGTCATGGTCGACGGCCTGCGCGAGCCGGGCGCGGCGGGCGACTGGCGCCCGCGCCCGCAGGAGGAGCTCGACGCCCTGCGGGCCTTGGTCGAATCGGCCGTCGGCTTCGACGCGGGCCGCGGCGACGTCATCACCATTCAGAGCCTCGAGTTCACGCGCCCGCCGGAGCTGGGGACGTCCGTCGGCTCCGGCGCAGCCGGGTTCTTCGAACGCAATGCGATGAGCCTGGTGCAGCTCGGCGTCCTTTCGGCCGTGGCGCTGGCGATCGCCTTCTTCGTGCTGCGCCCGATGCTGCTGCGCCCGGCGCCCGAGGCGGCTCCGGCCTTGCCCTCGGCCGAGCTCGAAAGCGACGGCGACGTTCCGGGCGAGGTCATCGACGGCGCCGCCGAGGAAGTGGAGCTGGCCCTCGCCGCCGCCGAAGAAGTGGTGGACGCCGGCGGGGCGGAGCTGAGGCGGCTGGAGCACCTGCGCGGCTTGGTGGCGGAGCGGCCGGAGGACGCCGCCGGTCTGCTGGCGATCTGGCTCGATCGAGTCGACGAACAAAAGGAAGCGGCATGAGCGGCCACGGTCTGACCTTCGAGATGTTCGAAACGGCGCGCCGCGCCCCTCCGGCGAGCGCGGAGCGGCCGACGCCCCCCGCGCCGCGCGAGGACGCGTCGTCGAGCGGCGACAGGGCCCGCGGACCTCTGCTGGACGCGTTCGGCCGGATCCCGCCGCGGGCCGCCGAGATCGATCCGCCCGCCGCCCGCCGCCGGCCCGCCGCCGCGCCCGACGACGCGCATCGGCAAGCCCGCGAAACCGACGACCGACGCGTCGCGCGGCTGCGCGGACGGGCGCGGGCGCAAGGCTATGCCGAAGGCGTCGCCGCCTCGGAGGCGGAGACCCAGGCGGAGCTGCGCCTCATCGCCGCCGATCTGCGGGAGGGCCTCGCCGAGGCCCTGCACTCCTTGGTGGAGCGGGAGGAGGCCATGGCCGGGCGCATGCAGGAACTCGCCGAGGCGCTGCTGTCCGCCGCGGCCCCGGCCTTCGCCCGGGCCGGCCTGGCCTCGGAAGTGGCGGAGGCGGTCGGCGCCGCCTTGCGCGAAGCGGGCGACGGGCTTGCAGGCCCGGCGGGCGACGACGCGCTGACAGTCCGCGTGTCGCCTGAACAGGCGGAGCGCACGCGCCTGGCGCTCGCGTCGGCCGGCCTTTCGGCGCCCGTCGCCGCCGACCCTCGCCTCGGCCCGCTTCGGGCGGAGCTCGACTGGGGCGGCGGCGCCGACCGCATCGACCTGGGCGCCGCGCTCGCCGCCGCTCAAGCCGCCCTCGAACGACATCTCCACGCTCAGGAAAGGACCGCCGCGCATGGCTGACCCCAGCGACTCCCCCCAAGACGACATGCAGGACGGGACGGAGGCCGACCTCGCGACGCAGCCGGACGACGCCGCGGCCGAGGCTGAGATCGACGGGCCCCCGCCGCCCTCCCGCACGTCGCTGGAGCCGCGGCCGGGCGACCTGGGCGCCGGGCCGGCGCCGCGCCGCGGCGCGGTGCTCGGCGTGCCCATCGACGTGGTCGTCTCGGTCGGCCGGGCCCGCCCGCTGGTCTCCGAGCTGGTGGAGCTGCGCCGCGATTCGGTGCTGCCGCTCGACAGCCGCATCGACGATCCGGTGGAGATCATGATCGGCGACCGGCTCATCGCCCGGGGCGAGCTGCAGGAGATGGACGACGACAGCGGACGGCTGGCCGTCAGGCTCACCGAAGTCGCGGATCTCTCGGGCGGTGTCTGATCTGCGCGCCCCTCCGGCCTGGCGGGCCACGGTCGCGGCGCTGACCGCCGCGGCGGCGCTGGCCATGGCCCTGGCGCTCGCCGGGCCGGCGGCGGCGCAGGAGGTGACGATCGACCTCGGCGGGGAGGACTCGCTGACCCTGCGCGCCGTGCAGCTGTTCGCGGTCGTCACGCTGCTCAGCCTGGCGCCCGCGCTCGCCGTGATGATCACCTGCTTTCCATTCATGGTCACCGTCCTGTCGATCCTGCGCACCGCCATCGGGCTGCAGCAGTCGCCGCCGAACATGCTGATCGTCAGCCTGGCGCTGTTCCTGACCTGGTTCGTCATGGCCCCGATCTTCGAAACCGCCTGGGCCGAGGGCGTGCAGCCTTTCGTCGACGCGACCCTGGACGTGGAGACGGCGGCCGAGCGCACGCTCGCCCCGTTCCGCGGCTTCATGGCGGCGCGCGTCGACCCCGACGCCCTCGCCGCCCTCGCCGACGCCGCCCTGCCGGCCGACGCGGCGGCGCAGGCGGCGGCCCAAGGCCAAGGACCGCAGGACGCGCCGCTCTCGCTGCTGACCCCGGCCTTCATGCTGTCCGAGATCTCGCGCGCCTTCGAGATCGGCTTTCTGATCTACCTGCCCTTCCTGATCATCGATCTGGTCGTGGCCTCGATCCTCATGTCGATGGGAATGATGATGGTGCCTCCCGCCGTGGTCTCGCTGCCGTTCAAGCTGGCCTTCTTCGTGGTGGCGGACGGCTGGTCGCTGCTCGCCGGCGCCTTGGTGCGGGGATACGGCGCATGACCGCCGCCAACCTTCCGGCGCGGATCGAGCCGGCGACCCCGCCCGCCCTCGCGCTGTCCGCCCTCGACGGGGCCCAGAAGGCCGCCGTGGTCCTCGTGGCGCTCGGGCCGGAGGCCGCGGCCGAGATCCTGCGCGGCCTGGGCGAGGGCCATGTGCGCCGCTTCGCCTCCGCCGTCAGCCGCATGAGCGAGGTCCCGCGCCAGCAGGTCGACGCCGTCGTCGGCGAATTCCTGGACGCGCTGAACGACACGCTCTCGGTGCGCGGCGGAGCGGCCGAGGCGCGCAAATTCCTCGGCCACGTGATGAACGAGGACGACGTCGCCCAGGTGATGGACGAGATCGAGACGCCGACGCAGCGCTCGATCTGGCGGCGCCTCGCCGGGGCCGCCGACGCGCCCCTCGCCGCCTGGCTGGCGTCCGAGCATCCTCAGGTGGTCTCGGTGGTGCTCGCCCGCCTGCGGTCGGACCAGGCCGCGCGCTTGCTGGAGCGGTTCGAGACCGTCTTCGCCCATGAGGTGGTGCTGCGGATGGCCCGCGCGCCGAACCCCGACGCGGCCGCCGACGCGGTGCTCAAGACCATCGTCGAGCGGGACTTCGTCTCGGTGATGGAGCGCAACCACGGCGCCCGCAAGCCGGCCGAGCTGATCGCGGCGCTGCTCAACCACGTCTCCCGCGCCTCCCGCGATTCGATGCTGGAGAAGATGGAGGCGGACGACCCGAAGCTGGCCCTGGAGGTTCAGCGGGTGATGTTCACCTTCGCCGACATCGCCTCCCGCGTGCCGCCGCGCGACATCGCCGCGCTGGTCAAGGCGGTGGACGAGATGGAGCTGCTGACCGCCCTCAAGTCCGCGGCGGCGACCGACGATCCAGCCGTGGAGTTCATCCTGGGCAACGTCACCCGCCGCCTCGCCGACCGGCTCCGCGACGACCTGGAGAGCCTGCCGGACGTCTCCGCCAAGGAAGGAGAAGCGGCCCAGACGGCGGTCGTGAACGTCATTCAGCAGATGGTCCGCCGCGGAGAGATCAAGCTGATCGAGCTCGATTCGACCGAGGATTGAGCCGAGAAAGGGTCCTCGGGGATCACGTGCCGCGCCGCCGCGACGCTGGCGCGCAGCCCGAGGTTCCGTCCGGCGCCGAACGGCTCGGTCGCCCTTTGCGGCGGGGCCTGAGAACTCGGCTCGCTCTTCGCCTGCAGCGGCCGAAGGCGCCACGTCGTGCAGCCGGATCGTCGCGCCGCGCGATCCTCGCGGCGCTCGCAAGCAGATCGGGCCGACGAGACGCTGCGCCGGGGCCGTGCGACGGGCGGATCTCGACAGCGTCGTTCGACATCGCCGAAGAATCGCCCCTCAGTGATCTTTCAGCGTATCCTAGGGCGGCGAAGGTGCCGCCCGGCGAGGCGCAACTCCCGCAACCGTCCGCCAGCGCCGCGAGTTTTGGCCGGTCGGCGCGCCTCGGTTCGACGATGCGCCGCCCCGCGGGGCCTGGGGGCCGCGGCCCGGCGCCACTGGGCGAAGGCCGCGGCGCGGTCGCGCGGAACGAAGGCGGGCGCGCTGCGGGAGCGGGTCGCGCGCCGACAATTCTCTGCGACATTGACCCTGGGATCGCAGGGAATGAAGACGGCGATCCGCCGCCGCGTCGCGGCCAGCGGACGCAGCGCCACCGCCCGGATGTTCGCCGTCGCGCCACGCTTCGCCGGTTCCCCAACCGACAGGTCCGCAAGCGCCTCGCCCAAAAAGCCCTGCAGCGGTTCGCTCGACCGGCCCTGGCCCGCCCCGCCGGAGGCGCCCGCACGCCTTCGGGCGCCGGCCCGCAAGATCGCAGCGCCTTTCGACCGATGAGCTTCGACGCGATCGGCTCCGCTTGAACGCGATTGCAACAGGCGCCGTGGGGACGCGCAGCCCGCTGACGACAGCGGCAAAGTCGACTGCCAGGCAGCTGTCGGCCATCCGCGGATGCTCGCCTCTGAATTCCGCTTTCTGGGCGAGAGGAAGCTTGACCAAGGCGTCCGAAGCGCCGCCGGCCAGGACCTACCCGAGCTTGGCCTCGGCCGAAGCCCACCGCCTCCTCCCGTCCATGCTGCGAGCGGGACCTTGAAACCGCTTCAACAATCCGGTCGCGGAGCCGGCCAGTTCGGCGATGCGGGACATCGGTCCCACCGGCAGCCCTGCCGTCACCGTTCCTGCAGCCTAGGCGCCGGCCGGCCGCTCAACACTTCGCCGCGGCGCCTTCTTCGTCTCGCGCCCGACCGGGCGCGGGTTCGCCGCCCACACGGTCGGCCTCTCCGCCTTGCCGACCGCGCGCGACCGCCTGTGAGGCAGCGCTTCCGCCGCGCCGACCGCGCTCCGTTGACCTGGCGCCGCCGCAAACGCTTTTCGCCTCAC
This sequence comes from Pseudomonadota bacterium, assembly GCA_039025075.1. GTDB lineage: Bacteria > Pseudomonadota > Alphaproteobacteria > Rhodobacterales > Rhodobacteraceae > Albimonas. The sequence continues at coordinate 6,968 of JBCCPD010000047.1, forward strand.
GCGCCCGGCGGTTCAAACCAATTTCGAGCGCCCGGTCCCGTCGTTGAACCCAACGGGTTTGGCGACCTCACCCTATCCGTCGCCGTGAACACCGCCCGATCTCGAAGCCGCCCCACGAACGCAGTCCCGGCGGACCGTCTTGCGGGTCCGATGCAGCGAGCGCCGCGCGGCGCCGCGCGACGTCGATCGAGGTCGACCCCGCTCGAAGACCCGCGGGCGGCCTTCAACGGTCCAACCTCGCCGTCCCGAAACGCCGAACGCATGGCCGACCTAAGCTCGTCCCGGGCGACACGCCGCGGCGCACGGAAAAACGCTCCGTCCCGACGGCCGGCGCAAAGGCGATCCGCCGCGAGGCCCTCGGCGTCAGCTGGCCGACAGCTCCGCCATCGCTTCTTCGGACATGTCGAAATTCGCCGTCACCGTCTGCACGTCGTCGTCGTCGTCCAGAGCCTCCAGCAGCTTCATCAGCACGGCGCCCTTTTCGACGTCCACTTCGGTCGAGAGGTTCGGCCTCCAGACCAGCTTCGCCGACTCCGCCTCTCCCAGCGCCGCCTCCAGGGTCGAGGAGACGTCGTGCAGGTCCTCCGCCGCGCACCAGATCACGTGGCCGTCCTCGCCGCTTTCCACGTCTTCGGCGCCGGCCTCGACGGCGGCCTCCATCAGCGCGTCGGCGTCCCCGGCCTCGGCCGGGTAAAGCACCTGGCCCATCCGGTCGAACATGAAGCCGACCGAGCCGGTCTCGCCCAGATTGCCGCCGTGCTTGGAAAAGATCGAACGCACGTTGGAGGCGGTGCGGTTGCGGTTGTCGGTCAACGCCTCGACGATCACCGCGACGCCGCCGGGGCCGTAGCCCTCGTAGCGCATCTCATCATAGCTCTCCGCGTCGCCGCCCTGGGACTTGTTGATCGCGCGCTGGATCACGTCCTTGGGCACGGACTGCGCCTTCGCCTCCTTCACCGCGAGGCGCAGGCGCGGGTTCTTGTCCGGGTCCGGGTCGCCCATCTTGGCGGCGACCGTGATCTCCTTCGCCAGCTTCGAAAACAGCTTGGAGCGCGCGGCGTCCTGGCGCCCTTTGCGATGCTGGATGTTGGCCCATTTGGAATGGCCGGCCATGGCGAACCTCCTGCAAGACCGTCGTCGCGGCGCGTTCTACCCGCGCTGGGCGCGACGCTCAAGCCGAGGCGCGCGCGCCCCTCACCCCATGGCGTAGACGAGGAAGGCGACGAGGGCGAGCGGCACGAAAACGCCGCGCAGCCGACGCTCCCACTCCACCAGCCGGGCGGTGGCCGGATTGGAAAGGACGTCCGGCGGCAACGGCTCGGAATTGTAGACCACGCTCTGGTACTCGGCGGTCACCGCCATGCGGTCGACGGCTCGCTTCGACCGTCGCCGCAGGGTCCAATAGTAGTCGGGATGAACCTTCTCCAACCGCCTCACCAGGCGCTGCAAGGCGAACCCCCAGGCCGACAGCGCCAGGAACCCCGCCCCCAGCAGCCCCAGGAAAAGGTACTCGACCAGCCATGGCGGCAATCCCAGCATCGCGCCCTCACAAAGGCCAAAGGTAGGGGATCACCGTGCAGGCCGCCGCGCCGATCAGCAGGTTCAGCGGCAGGCCAACGCGCAGGAAATCGGTGAAACGGTAGCCGCCCGGGCCGTAGATCAGCGTGTTGGTCTGATAGCCGATCGGCGTGGCGAAGCTGGCGGAGGCGGAGATCATCACCGCCACCACGAAGGCCCGCGGATCGCTGCCGAGCGCGGCGCCGAGGCCCGCGGCGATGGGCGTCATCACCACGGCGACGGCGTTGTTGGACACCAGCTCCGTCAGCGCCGAGCACATCACGTAGACCGCCCAAAGCGCTATGGCGGGCGGCAGAAGCATCAGCGCGGGCGTCGCCGCGTCCACGATCAGGTCCACGGCGCCCGAACGCTGCAGCGCCGCGCCGATGCCGAGCATGGCGAAGATCAGCGCCAGCAGACGGCCCTCCACCGCCTCGAAGGCCTCGTCGGCGTCGATGCAGCGGGCGAAAAGCACCACCGCCACCCCGACGACCGAGGCGGCGGCGATGGGCAGAAGGCCCGTGGCCGCCGTGACGACCACGCCGGCGAGGGTGGCCAGAACGATCCAAGCCCGGTCCCGCCTGTACGGCCGCTCCGTCGGCTGGGCGATGTCCACCAGGCCCACGTCCTCGGCCAAACGCCGGATGTCCTCCGGATCGCCCTCCAGCAGCAGGGTGTCGCCGACGCGCACGTAGATGTCGTCGAGCTGCCGGCCGAGGTTCTGGCTCCGCCGGTGCACCGCCAGCGGATAGACGCCGTAGCGCCGTCGCAGCCTCAGCGAGCCCAGCGTGCGCCCGATCAGCCGGCAGCTCGGCCCGATCAGCGCCTCCACGGTCACCGTCTTCTTCTCGGACAGGCGATCGACCATGTGCAGGGCGCGGGTCTCGCGCAGGCCCAGCAGTTCGTTGACGCCGGTGCGCAGGACCACGCGGTCGCCCTCGGCCAGCACGACGCCGGCCATGTTGCGGCGCAGGGACTCGTCGCCGCGCAGCACGTCGACGACCCGCATGCCGTCGCGGCGGAAAAGATCCACGCGCAGCGGCTCCTGCCCGATGACGGGGGAGCCGGGGGGGACGGCCACCTCGGTGAAGAAGCTCAGGCGCTTGCGGTCCGTGAGGAAGTCGGTCATCGCGCTGCGGTCCGGCAGCAGGCGCGGGCCGGCGATCGACAGATAGATCGCGCCGATCAGCCCCAGAAGCACGCCCAGCGGCGTGACCTCGAACAGGCTGAACGGCGCCAGGCCCTGGGCCCGCGCCACCCCGTCCACCAGCAGGTTGGTGGAGGTGCCGATCAGCGTCATCGTGCCCCCGAGGATCGCCATGTAGCTGAGCGGGATCAGCAGCTTGCTGGCGGAAATCCCCAACGTCTTGGCGACTTTGGACGCGATGGGGATCATCACCACCACCACGGGCGTGTTGTTCATGAAGGCCGAGGCCGCCGCGGTGAACCCGGCGAAGCCCGCCAGCATCGCCTTGGGCCGCGACGCCGCCCCGGCCATCGCCGCGCTCGTAAAGGCGTCGAGCGCGCCGGTCCTCACCAAAGCGCCTGACAGGATGAACATCGCGGCGATGGTCAGAGGCGCGGGATTGGCGATGGCCCCCATCACGCCCTCGACAGGGACCACGCCGGTCAGCAACAGCACCGAGAGGCCGCCGATGGCCACCACCTCGGGCGGATAGCGCTCCGCCACGAACAGCGCGAACATCGCGATCAGCACGCCCAAGGTCAGCAGGGCCGCCCCATGCTCCGCAAGCAGGCTCACGCGGGGCGCATCCGTCGTCGGCAGGTCGGACGGCCCTGCGGCGCGACACGCGTTTGCAAGCGCCGTGGCGCGGGCGGATCGTGAAAGCCCCGCGGCGCAGGCAAATCGTGAAAGCCCCGCGGCGCGGGGCGGGCGGCGGAGGGCATCCGTCGGCGGCTCCTATTCCGGCGGGGGCCGCGCCCCCGATCGGGCGGCGGATGTAGCCGCCGGCCGAGGCTACGGCAAGCGCCCGTCAGGCTCAACGAAGTTGCTGAACGACCCGGCGTTTCGCGCCCGCGGCCCCGCCGCCCGCCGCCCGTCGCCCGTCGCCCGCCGACCCGGCCGAGCCGCTCACCGCCGCGGCTGCACCAGCGCCATGCCGATCACCATGGCCGCCATCGCCGCCCAGACCCAGGGCGAATGCCGCTCTCCCAGCAGCAGCACGCCCCAGAAAACGCCCGACAGCGTGACGATGTAGGCGACCATGGAGGCGAAGACCGGCCCGCCCATCCCCACCATCGCCACGTAGCCCGTATAGGCGAAGGCGTGCAGAGCGCCCGAGATCAGCATGCCCTTTTCGGCCGGCCCCCACGGGCCGGGGAACGGCACCCACAGGCCGGGCGTCAGCGCCAAAACGGGCGTCAACAGCGCCAGCCCGGCGAGCGAGGCGCCTAAAAGCACCGCGATCGGGTCCATGCCCGCCGGCTGGCGCAGCTTCACATAGGTCCCCTCGCCGCCGTAGCAGAGCGGGGCGCAAAGCCCGATCAGCACGAAGGGCCACGCCTCGGGCCGCGGCAGGCTCGCCTCGGGGCCGAGGATCAGGATCACGCCGACCAGGCCCAGCCCCACGCCCGCGATGCGGCGAGGGTTCGGCCGCTCCGCCCCCAGGGCCGCGGCGACGGCGAGGGCGAACATCGGCACGCTCGACAGCAGGATCGCCATGATCCCGGCCGGCAGCTGGGCGACGGCGGTCAGCGAGGCGAAGTTGGGGATCAGCGTGCCGATCAGCGCGATGACGACGTAGAAGATCAGCGCGCGGCGGCCCAGCGGCGGGGCCTTGCGCCGGACGGCGGAAACGAGGCCCAGCGCCACGACCGAGATCGCCAGCTGCCAGAACACCAGGCCCAGCGCCGGATGCCCGGTGGAAGTGGAGACCTTGCCCGCCACGGTCGTTCCGCCCCAGGCCAGCCCGCTGGCCAGCAGCAGCGCCAGCGGGGCCGCCCGCGCGCTCCAGCCCTCCGCCGCCTTGGCCTCGTCTCCGACGCTCATGCCGTCCGCCTCTTTCGTGACCTGCGCCGCGCCGACCGCGCGGCGCGCCTCGCCCCATAGGCCCGGGCGGGCCGCCGCGTCCACCCGGAACGCGCGGGGCGCGCGGCGTCGCCGCGGCCGCCCGGCGGCATCCGCCCTTGCATCCCGTACCGGGAAGGCGCAGGCCCGTGGCATGAGACTCCTGTTCCTAGGCGACGTCATGGGGCGCTCCGGCCGCGCCGCGGTGACCGAACGGCTGCCGAAGCTGCGCGAGGGCTGGAAGCTCGATTTCGTCGTGGTCAACGCCGAAAACTCCGCCTCCGGCATGGGCCTCACCGGCGCCATCGCCCAGGACCTCCTGACGGCCGGGGCCGATTGCCTCACCCTCGGCGATCACGCTTTCGACCAGAAGGAAATGCTCAGCGTCATCGAGACCGAGCCCCGCATCCTGCGCCCCCTCAACCTCTCGCGCGCCGCACCCGGGGCCGGCTTCCGAGTGTTCCCGGCGACGCGAGGGCGCAAGGTGGCGGTCGCCCAGGCCCTGGGCCGCGTCTTCATGAAGCAGCCCTACGACGACCCGATCTCGGCCCTCGACGCGGCGCTGAAGGCGGCCCCCCTGGGCGGCGGCGCGCAGGCCGTGGTGGTCGATTTCCATGCCGAGGCGACGTCCGAGAAGATGGCCATGGGTCGGTTCCTCGACGGCCGCGTCTCGCTCGTCGTCGGCACCCACACCCATGTGCCCACCGGCGACGCGCAGGTGCTGAGCGGCGGCGCCGCCTACCTGACCGATGCGGGCATGTGCGGCGATTACGACAGCGTCATCGGCATGCAGGCCGAAGAACCGATGCGCCGCTTCGTCACCGGCTTGCCCAAAGGGCGGTTCCAGCCGGCGCTCGGCCCGGCGACGGTCTGCGGCGCGCTGGTGGAGACGGACGACGCCACGGGAAAGGCGTCGGCGATCCACCCGATCCGCCTCGGCGGCCGCCTGGCGCCGGCCCTGCCTCCGGGCCTCGACGACCCAGGCCCCTGATCGCGCGACGACGCTCTGGCGCCCCTCCCTCGACGTCGCGCCCGGCCCGCCGCGCGCGCCTCGCCCATCTTCTCGGCCAGACGCCCCGATGGGAGAGACCGCCATGATCGAACTCGCCGACGCGCCCGACCTCGCCGCCCTGCCGCTCGAGGACGTGCCCGAGGCCGACCGCTTCCACCACGACCTGATGGCGGCCGCCCTGCGCCTGATCGAAGAGACGGCGGAGGATCAGCCCTCCCTCGACGCCCTCGCCGACCGCATGGGCCTGTCGCCGGCGCATTTCCAGAAGCTCTTCACCAAATGGGTGGGCGTCTCGCCCAAGCGCTACCTGCAATGGCTGACCGTCGGCCACGCCAGAACCCTGCTGCGCGACCGGCGCACGGTGCTCGACGCGACCTATGCGGTCGGCCTCTCCTCGCCCGGCCGCCTGCACGACCTCTTCATCCGGTGGGAGGCGATGACGCCCGGCGACTATGCGCGACGCGCGGCGGGGCTGACCCTGCGCTGGGGCTGGTTCTACACGCCCTTCGGCCCGGCGCTCGCCATGGGCACCGACAAAGGCCTCTGCGGCCTCGCCTTCACCCATGAGGTCGGGCGCGCCGCGGCCATGGCCGATCTGCGCGGCCGCTGGCCCGACGCGGCGTTCGAGGAGGATCCGGACGCGCTGCGCCCCTGGATCGACGCGGCGTTCAGGGGCGGCGAGGCGCCCGCCAAGCTGCACCTCATCGGCGCGCCCTTCCAGATCAAGGTGTGGGAGGCGCTGCTGGCCGTGCCGCGCGGGACCGTGACCACCTATTCGGACCTCGCCGCCGCGGTGGGCTCGCCCAACGCGGTGCGCGCGGTGGGCACGGCCGTGGGGCGCAACCCGGTCAGCTTTCTGATCCCCTGCCACCGCGCCTTGCGCAAATCCGGGGCGCTGGGCGGCTACCATTGGGGCGCCGGCGTCAAACGCGCGATCCTGGCTTGGGAGACGGCGGCCGAAACCCGCGACGGGGCGGCCTGATCGGCGACCAAAGCGCACGAAAAAGGGGCGACGCCGCCGGCCCCGCCACTTCAGATGGTCGTCGGATCAGCCGCCCTCGGCGGCGCGGCGTTCAAAGGCGCCCCACGGCGCGGCGCGCGGCGGCCTCGATGCCCGCCCGCTCCAGCCCGATATCGGCCAGCGTGCGGTCGTCGAGCGCCTGCAGGTCGCGCATGGTGCGCCGCACCGCCCGCGCCTGACGCCAATCCGCCAGCAACGTTTCGAACGCCTCTCCGACCCGCCGCGCGACGGCGACGGACGCGAAGTCCACCCGGCCCATGACCGGTCTCCTTTTCAGTCCAGTGCTGCGTGATCCCGGCCGCGCCCCTCCGCCGCCGGGACATCGGAGATAAGGGCTGCGTCGCACTGCCGCAACACCCTCTGATGCATGGCCGCCACGCGCCTCGCGCATGGCTCGGCGCCGGCCCAGCCCAGCCCAGGCCGCAACCCCGCCATGCGCCCAGCGCAAAGCGGCCATGGCTGGACCTCGCCGGCGCGGCGGGCCAAGTCGAGGCCACACCATGACCTTGCCCGCCGCCCTCACCCACCCGCCGTTCCGCGCTTATCTCGCCGGCAATTTCTGCGGACTGATGGGGATGTGGGTTCTGCGCGTCGCCATGGCCTGGATGGCGTGGGATCTGACCGGTTCCGCCGGCTGGACCGGCGCGGTGGCCTTCCTCAACTTCGCGCCGACGCTGATCTCCGGCCCCCTATTCGGCGTGGCGGCGGACCGGTCGGACCCGCGCCTCGGGATGATGGCCACGCAGTCGGGCCAGGCGCTCTGCGCCG
>JBCCPD010000048.1:0-14239 GCA_039025075.1 Pseudomonadota bacterium
ACGTCGTCGACGCGCCCGGTGATCCAATAATCCCCGTCCGCGTCCCGCCGGCAGCCGTCGCCGGAGAAATAGCAGCCCTTGAACATCTCGAAATACGCGCTGACGAAGCGTTCATGGTCGCCCCAGATCGTGCGCATCTGGCCGGGCCAGCTGTCCTTGATCGCCAGCACGCCCTCGGCCGCGCCCGCCAGCTCGGTCCCTTGGTCGTCCAGCACCACAGGCTCCACACCGAAAAAGGGCCGCGAGGCGGCGCCCGGCTTGAACTCGGCGGAGCCCGGCAGAGGCGTGATCAGCACGCCCCCCGTCTCCGTCTGCCACCAGGTGTCGACGATCGGGCAGCGGCCCTGGCCGACGACGCGGTCGTACCAGGCCCAGGCCTCCGGGTTGATCGGCTCGCCGACGCTGCCCAGCACCCGCAGCTTCGACAGATCCGCCGCCTCGACCCACGCCTCGCCCTTGCCCATCAGCGCGCGGATCGCCGTCGGCGCGGTGTAGAAGATCGTCACGCCGTGCTTCTCGCACACCTGCCAGAAGCGCGAGGCGTCGGGCCAGGTCGGCACGCCCTCGAAAATCACGCTCGTCGCGCCGTTCGCCAGGGGTCCGTAGACGATGTAGCTGTGCCCCGTGACCCAGCCCACGTCCGCGGTGCACCAATAGACGTCGTCCTCGCGCAGGTCGAAGACATGCTCATGGGTCATCGCCGCGTAGACCAGATAGCCGCCCGAGCTGTGCACCACCCCCTTCGGCTTGCCGGTCGAGCCGGAAGTGTAGAGGATGAACAGCGGATCCTCCGCGTTCATCGCCACCGGCGCGCACTCGGCCGAGACCGTCTCGGCCGCGCTGGCGAAATCCACGTCCCGCCCTTCGATCCAGTCGATCTGGCCGCCGGTCCGCGTGACCACCAGCAGCTTCACCTTGTCGGAGCATCGGCGCAGCGCCTGATCGGCGTTCGACTTCAGCGGCGTCGCCCGGCCGCCGCGCGGCGCATGATCGGCGGTGATCACCACCTTTGCGCCGCAATCGTTCACCCGATCCGCCAGCGCGTCGGGAGAGAACCCGGCGAAGACCACCGAGTGCACCGCCCCGATCCTCGCGCAGGCCAGCATCGCATAGGCCGCCGCCGGGATCATCGGCAGATAGATCACCACCCGGTCGCCCTTTTCGACGCCGAGGCCCTTCAGCACGTTGGCGAAGACGCTCACCTCGTCCTTCAGCCGCGCGTAGCTGATCCTCTGCGCCGGCTCGGACGGCCCGTCCGGCTCGAAGATCAGCGCCGTCTTCTCGGGCGTCGCCGCCGCATGCCGATCCACGCAATTGGCGCAGACGTTCAGCTCCCCGTCCTCGAACCACCTGATGGACACGTCGGGATAAGCGAAGCTGACGTTCTTCACCGTCTGATAGGGCTTGATCCAGTCGAGCCGTCGGCCCTGCTCGCCCCAGAACGAGACGGGGTCGGAGATCGACGCGGCATGCATCTCGCGATAGGCGGCGTCGTCCAGCCTTGCGGCGAACTTGGAGGTCATCCGGCGTTTTCCTTCCCAAGCGGCCCGCCTGCGATGCAGCCGCCATTTTGTGCGACAGGCGTTGAACCGCCTTGATTGCGTCGTGAATACACCAATCAAGACCCTGAAAAAAATGAAAAATCCTGTCAAAATTTGAACTCGTATCGGAAAATCCAGTTGTTTTCTTGACGAAACCGACCGCGCCGCGCGCGACGCCGCGCCGAAAACCCCAGGCGCCGACCGCGGTCCATCGCGGACCCGGCGCGTTCACCCGCAGGACAGCTTGCGCGCGAGCGCGCGTTACGTACTTTCGTCGTAGATGTCGGGTTTCATCAGGCGCTCGCAGGTCGATCCGCGCCGGATCGCGCCCCAGAACCCCGCCCTAACGCCAACGGGGACGGCCGGCCCCGCTCAGCAGCCGCGGTCTTCTCCGCGCACCAGCGGCAGGCGCAGCCGCACCTTCAGCCCGCCCAGATCGCTCCGCTCCAGCGCCAGCTCGCCCTCATAGGCCTCCGCGATGTCCGAGCAGATCGCCAGGCCCAGCCCGGTCCCCGGCACCGCCTCGTCCAGCCTCGCTCCCGCGCGCAGGACCGTGTCGCGCTCGTCCTCCGGCACGCCCGGCCCGTCGTCCTCGACCGACAGCTCCAGGTCCGACCGGCGTCGATTGGCGCTGACCCGAACTTGGCTCTTCGCCCATTTGAAGGCGTTGTCGATCAGGTTGCCGCTCAGCTCCTCCAGGTCCTCCCCCTCCATGCGAACCCGCAGGCCGAAAGGGATGTTCAGGTCCAGCGCCACGCCCCGCTCGGCATAGATCCGCTCCATCACGCGGCCCAGACCGTCCACGATCTCCCGCACGTCGGCGGAGGCGCCGGGCGCGTTCGCCCCGGCCAGCCGCGCCCGCGCGGTATAGCGGGTCAGCTGCGTCTCGATCCGTCCCAGAGCGTCGCGCATCGCCGGCCGCTCCGGGTCCGGCGCGTCGATCTCGTTGCGCAGCACCGCCGCCGGCGTCTTCAGCGCATGGGCCAGGTCCGCCGCTTGCCGGCGCGCGGTGGCGATGATCTTGCCGTTGCGCTCCAGCAGATCGTTCAGATCGCCCACCAGCGGCTCGATGTCCGACGGATAGGCGCCTTCGATCCGCTCGGCGTCGCCGCGGCGATACTCGGCGAAGGCCGCGCGCAGCGCCACCAACGGGCGCAGCGCCATTCCGGTCATCGCCGCCGCCGCCAGGACCAAAGCGCCGCCCAGGCCGATCAGCGCGCTGAACAGCGTGCGCCGAAACTCCAGCTTGTCCCGCTCCAGCCGCACGATGGCTTCGGCGGCGTAGATGCGCCAGGGATCGCCGGCCTCGGCCCCGGGCGACCGCAGACCTCGCGCGATCACCAGGATCTGGAACCCCTCGGGCGCCCGCGCCGTGAAGAACTCCTCGCCCGCGGTCAGCCGGCGCAGCGGCAGCACCTGCTCCTGCAGCGACGGGGATCGCACCAACGTGCCGTCCGGCCGCTCCACTTGCCAATAATACCCCGATCCGGCCCGCAGATAGCGCGGATCGGCCAGCCGGGTCTGATCGGGCGCCTCGGTCATGGCGCCCGTCAGGATCAAGGATTCCAGCTGGTCCAGCTGCGCGGCGAGATTGCGGGAGAACGACCGCTGAGCGATGCCGTCGAAAGCGCCGAGCAGCAGATAGCCGCTCAGCCCCACCGCGAACAGGATCCAGACCGCGCCCCCCAGAACCGCGCGGGCGCGCAGCGACAGCGCGCCCATGGCGGTCCTAGTTGCCGTCGAACTGGTAGCCGCGTCCTCGGATCGTCACGATGATCTTCTGACCCAGCTTCTTGCGAAGCCGGCCGATGAACACCTCGATCGTGTTGGAGTCGCGCTCGGTGTCGTAGCCGTAGACATGCTCCGACAGCTCCGTGCGGCTCACCACCCGATCCTTGTGGGCGATCAGATAGCCCAGGACGTTGGTCTCCTGCGCCGTCAGCTGGACGTGCCCGCCATCCACCGTCACGCGGCCGGACCGGGTGTCGAACTCGAACGAGCCCTGCTTGAACACCGGGTTGGGCTGGCCGGAGGAGCGGCGCAGCAACGCCCTCAGGCGCGCCAGCAGCTCGTCCATCTGGAACGGCTTGGTCAGATAGTCGTCGGCCCCGGCGTCCAGACCGGCGACCTTGTCGCGCCAGCTGTCCCGGGCCGTCAGGATCAGGACCGGCGCCTTGACCCCTTGCTCGCGCCAGTCGCGCAGCACGGCGTTGCCGTCCTTCTTGGGAAGTCCCAGATCGAGAACGATCGCGTCGTAAGGCTCGGTCGAGCCCAGGAAGCTGCCTTCCTCTCCGTCGCGGGCGATGTCGACCACGCGGCCTTCGCCTTCCAAAGCGCGCTGGACCTGACCCGCGAGGGCCATCTCGTCTTCCACCAGCAGTACACGCATCACTTGCCTCCGGTTTTAACGGCCCGGCACAACGCAACTGCCCACAGTCGCCGGACCGACTGGGAGGATGAACGGTTTTTCCAGCGAATCGCAACCATTGCGACTGAGATTCCCCCGAAATTCTACGAATCAGCGATTAGTATTCGTTAACGAGACGCTGAACCACTGTCTAACATGAAAATCATCTTCCGTTCACTTTTGTTCATGGTCATTTAAGCTACAGGGCGAGATTGCGGCGCAACGGTGCGCGATCCGAGACCAAATTTCTCGCCCGAACGGGCTCCGCGGCCCAATTCCGGCTTGCGCTCGCTTCTCATTCTGGCACGATCAACTCATTCGGGCATCCCCAAGTCCGACAGAGGTTCCAAGCGGGCGCATCACCCCCAGCTCGCCGATCCGGCGCCAAGGCGACAGGTCGGCTGGCACATCCCACACACACCGCGATCGCTTGGGACCTCGCCCCCGCCAGGGCGGCGCCAGAGCCCCGGCGCGCCACCCTCCGGCGCGCCTCCCGCCTCAGCCGGCGTCTTCGTCAGGCGGCGCCTCGCGCCCCACGCCCAGGAACACGAAGCGGAACGGCAGCGCCCAGATCACGCCGAGCGCCACGTAGATCCCCAGCTCCACCAGGATCGAGGGCCGCTCGAACATCTCCACCACGTTCACCGCCACCACGATGAACAGCGGCAGCCAGACCAGCAGCAGAAACAGCGACAGGCGACGGCGGGCTTTGTAACTGAGCTTCATGGGATCGCTATCTAGCCGCGAACGGGTCCGTGACGAGGATCGTATCGTCGCGCTCGGGCGAGGTGCTCAGCAGCGCCACCGGACAGCCGATCAGCTCCTCCACCCGTTTGACGTATTTCACCGCCTCGGCCGGCAGGTCGGCCCAGCTGCGCGCGCCGGCGGTCGACCCGCTCCAGCCCGGCAGCGTCTCGTAGGTGGGCTCGACCCGCGCCTGCCGCGCCGCGGCGGCGGGCAGGAAATCCACCGTCTCGCCGTCCAGCCGATAGCCGGTGCAGATGCGCAGCTCCTCGAACCCGTCGAGCACGTCGAGCTTGGTCAGCGCGATGCCGTTCACCCCGCCCGTGGCGCAGGTCTGCCGCACCAGCGCCGCGTCGAACCAGCCGCAGCGCCGCTTGCGGCCCGTCACCGTGCCGAACTCATGCCCCCGCTCGCCCAGCCGCCGGCCGACCGCGTCGTCCAGCTCCGTCGGGAACGGCCCCTCGCCCACCCGCGTCGTATAGGCCTTCACGATCCCCAAGACATAGCCCAGCGCCCCCGGCCCGATGCCCGACCCCGCCGCCGCCATCCCCGCCAGAGTGTTGGAGGAGGTCACGAACGGATACGTCCCGAAATCCACGTCCAGCAGAGCGCCCTGAGCGCCCTCGAACAGCATCCGCTTGCCGGCCCGACGCTCCTGCTCCAGCAGCCGCCAGACCGGCTGGGCATAAGGCAGGACCTGCGGCGCGATCGCCTCCAGCCCGGCCTTCAGCGCCGCCTTGTCGATCTCCGGCAGCCCCAGGCCCCGGCGCAGCGCGTCATGGTGCACCAAAAGCCGGTCGATCCGGGTGTCGAGCGTCGCCTCGTCCCCCAGATCCGCAAGGCGGATCGCCCGCCGGCCGGCCTTGTCCTCATAGCACGGGCCGATCCCCCGCCCCGTCGTGCCGATCCGCGCCACGGCGTTCTGGCTCTCCCGCGCGCGGTCCAGCTCGCCATGCACGGGCAGGATCAGCGGCGTGTTCTCGGCGATGGCGAAGGTTTCGGGCGTGATCTCCACCCCCCGCTCGCGCAGCGCCCCGATCTCCTCGACCAGGGCCCAAGGGTCCAGCACCACCCCGTTGCCGATGACCGACCGCTTGCCCGGCCGCACGATGCCCGAAGGCAGCAGGCTCAGCTTGTAGACCTCGCCGTCGATGACCAGCGTGTGACCGGCGTTGTGGCCACCCTGGAAGCGCACGATCACGTCCGCCCGCTCGCTCAGCCAGTCGACGATCTTGCCTTTGCCCTCGTCGCCCCACTGGGCCCCGACGACGACCACGTTGGACATGGCGGCCTCCCTTGCCTGCGCAACGGGCCTGCGCCGTTGCAGCGGGGGTGTAGCCCCTGAGGCCCCCTGCGGCAATGCGGCCCGCGCTTGCGCGGCCGCGCGCGCGAAGGCATGATCTGGGGGTTCGCCCCGCAAAGGACCGCAACATGCAGTGGGAGACCCTTCAGCTGGAGCTTCACGCCCTGTGGCAGGCCGCCGCGGCCTGGCCCTCCGCCCTGCCGGCGGGCTGGCGGCTCGCCCTGCCGCTCCTGCTGGCTGCGGCGCTGGGCGCCGCCCTCGCCGCGCTGATCTGGCTGCGCCCCGCCCGCGCCGCGCTGCGCCGCCTGAGGGACGAGCTGCACCGGACCCGCGACGCCGCCGCCCGGCTGGAGGAGGCGCGCAACGCCCTGCACCGCGAAACCGCGGAGCTGACCGCTCGGACGGAACGTCTGGGCGCGGCGGAGGCAGAGGCGGACCGCCTGCGCGGCCGGCTGGAGACGGAGATCGAGGCCCGCGCGTCCCTCTCCTCGCGGCTGGAGGCCGAACGCAGGGCCCATGCCGCGCGGGTGGAAGAGCTCCAGCGCCTCGAAGGCGAAGTCGACAAGAAGTTCGCCGCCCTCGCCAACGACGCCCTGGGCGCCAATGCGGAGCGCTTTCTGGCCCTGGTCAGTGAGCGCTTCGCCCAGCACAAGGCCGCCGCCGAGGACGATCTGACCGCCCGCAAGACCGAAATCGAGGGGCTTCTGAAGCCCGTCAAAGACACGCTCGGCCGGTTCGAGCAGTCCGTGACCGACATCGAAAAGGCGCGCCAAGGCGCCTACAGCCGTCTGAGCGAACAGATCCGCTCGCTCTCCGACGGCAATCAAAGCCTCAACGACGAGACGCGGCGCCTGGTTCAGGCCCTCCGCGCTCCCAAGACCCGCGGCAGATGGGGCGAAATGCAGCTCCAGCGGGTGTTCGAGATGGCCGGAATGCTCGAAAACGTCGACTTCGAGGCAGAAAGATCGATGGAAACCGAGGCCGGACGCCGCCGCCCGGACGCCATCGTGCGCCTTCCCGGCGGAAAATCGGTGGTGATCGACGCCAAAACCCCGCTCGAAGGCTATCTCAACGCCCTCGAAACCGCCGATCCGGCGGCGCAGGAGGCGGGCCTCGCGGACCACGCGCGCCAGCTCAAGACCCATGTGAAAGGCCTGTCGTCCAAGGAATACTGGGCCGCCCTGCCCGAGGCCCCCGATTTCGTCGTCATGTTCGTGCCCGGCGAGGCTTTCTACGCCGCCGCGGTGGAGCGCGATCCTTCCCTGATCGAGACCGCTTTCGACAGCCAGGTGCTGGTCTGCTCCCCCACCACGCTCATCGCCCTGGTCAAATCCATCGCCTATGGCTGGCAGCAGGAGCGTCTGGCCGAAGACGCCCAGAAAGCCGCCGTCGCGGCGCGGGACCTCTACGACCGGCTGCGGGTCTTCGGCGGCCACTTGGACGCGGTCGGACGCGGCCTGAAAACGGCCGTGACCGGCTACAACAAGGCGGTGTCGTCGATGGAAAGCCGGGTGCTGCCCGCGGCCCGCAAGATCGAAGGGCTCTCGGTCCTGTCGGAAGGCGGCGCGCGCCTGGCCGATCCCGCCCGCGTGGACGAGCAGCCGCAGGCGCTGTCCGCCGACGAGTTCGCCCCTGAGGTCGCCCCCGAAATCGCGCCCGAGATCGCCTCGGAAATCGCGCCCGAGACCGCTCCGCAAATCGCGCCGGAAACCGCTCCCAAGCGGATCGAAGCGGCCGAGTGACGCCTTCCGCCCCGCCTCGCTGCCCGCCTCGCTGCACGTCACGTTCCGGCGCCTCCGGCCGCCCTGAGGTGGAGCGCGCCGCCTCCCGCCGCTATGTTCAGCCCATGCAATCGGGGGCCTGACATGCAACGCCGCCTCGCCGCCATCCTCGCCGCGGACGTCGTGGGCTACACCCGCCTGATGTCTCAGGACGAAGGGCGCGTGCTGTCCGCGCTGCGCCGCCTGCGCGCCGAGCTGTTCGAGCCCGCGGTCGCCGCCCATCACGGCCGCGTCGTCAAGCTGCTGGGCGACGGCGCTCTTGTGGAGTTCGCCTCGGTGGTCGATGCGGTGACCTGCGCCGCCCAGGTGCAGCGCCGACTGGCCGAGGCGCCCGAGGAAGACCGCCTGCAGCTGCGCATCGGCATCGCGCTCGGCGACGTCGTCGTTCAGGACGAACAGGGGGTGGAGGATCTCTACGGCGACGGCGTGAACCTCGCCTCGCGCCTCGAAGGGGCGGCCGATCCCGGCGGCATCGTCGTCTCCCGCGCCGCCGCGGAGCAGGCGGAGGGCAAGGTCGACGCGGGCTTCGAGCCCCTGGGCGCCCTGACGCTAAAGAACATCGACCAGCCCGTCGAGGCGTTCCGGGTGCGCTTGGACGGAACGACGTCCTCGATCCCCGCCCCGGCGCGACGCGAGGGGCCGCGCGGACGCCTGCGATGGCTCGCCGCCGCGGCCGCGATCCTGCTTCTGGCAGGGGTCGGCGTCGGGACCTGGCGGTTGGCGATGGCCCCCGACGCGGCCTTCGATCAGGAGGCCGCCCTCGTCCGCCCCACCGGCCCCACCATCGCCGTCATGCCCTTCGACCGCTTGGGCGGCGGCGAGACGGCGATGTATCTGGCCGAAGGGCTCAGCGAAGACCTGATCGTGGAGCTGGGCCGCTTCCGCGATCTCAACATCCTCTCGCGCCAGTCGATGGACGCCATGGGCGACGCCCCCGCCGACGCGGTCAGCGTCGGCCGCGAGCTGGGCGCCGACTTCGTGCTGCAAGGCGCCGTGCGCAAGGCGGGCGAGCGACTGCGCGTGACCACGCGCCTCGACGACGCCGACACCGGCGCCCAGGTCTGGTCCGGGTCCTATGACGAAGCGCTGACCGCCGCCGATCTCTTCGACGTGCAGCAGCGCATCACCGAGCGGGTGGCGGCCGCCGTCGGCGGCGCCTCGGGCGCCATCATCGCGCTCGACGCCCAGCGCGCCCGCGCCAAGCCGCCGGAAAAGCTCTCCTCCTACGAATGCACGCTGAACTACCCCGAATTCTTCGACCGGCCCGACCTGCAGCGGCGGGTGCGCGGCTGCATCATGCGGGTGGTGGAGGAGGAGCCGGACTATTGGCGCGGCTGGGTGCAATACGCCGACGCGCTGCGCATCGACGTGATGCTCTATTCCGGCCTCTATCCCGGCACCCATCCCGAAAAGCTCGCCCGCGCCTTCGAGGCCGCCGAGCGGGGCGTGTCGCTGAACCCCGACTCGCCGCGCGCGCATTTCGTGCTCGCCATGGTCCGGCTGATGCGCGGCGACCGCGAAGGGTTCTTCGCCTCGTCCGAACGGGCCCTGGCCCTGGGCGGCGATCGCTGGATCGAAGGCGAGATCGGCTACTTCTACGTCTGGACCGGCCGGCTGGAGCTCGGGGCCGCGCTGCTGCGCCGGGCCATCGAGCTCAACCCCAACGCCTCGGTCCGCGACTGGCACCGCGCCATGGGCGAGTACCACTTCCTCAAGGGCGAGCACGCCGCCGCGCTCGAGGCCAACCGCCGCGGGCGGGAGCCGAACTACTGGTGGGCGGTGATGGAGGAGGTGGCGATCTACGCCGCGCTCGACGGCCGCGAGTCCGACGCCCTGCGCGCCCGCGACCGCATGCTGGTCCTGCGGCCCGACCTGAAGATCGCCGACATCGTCTGGGTCTATCGCCGGTTCCAGCGCCCCGACGCCCATATCGCCAAATACGCCCAAGCGCTGCGCCGGGTCGGGCTGGAGGAGGGAACCTTCCCGCCGCTCGACATGACCGATGTGGGGACCGACCCGGCCGTGCCGCTGAGCGAAAGCGGCGGCTGATCGGCCCGGCCGGTCAGTCGCGAAGGCCGGCCCGAGAGCCCGCGCGCGCCCCCGGTCAGCCGCCCCAGATCTCGGCGAAGACGCGCCTCCAGTTCTCGCCCAGCACCTTCCGGATGTCCTCCGTCGAAAACCCGCGGGCCAGCAGCCGCTCGGTCAGCGCAGGCAGAGTGCGCGGCGTCTCGATCCCTTCAGGATACTTGTAGGGCGGCGGCGGGTACTGGCCGGGCCGCCACAGCCCCTCCGCCAGCAGGCCCTCGTAGCGGGCCAGGGCCGCCGCATCGTCCTCCACCCCCCATTGGCCCAGATAGTAATCGATGCCGAGCCCCGTGTGGTCGATCCCCACCAGATCCGCCTTGTAGGCGATGTCGTCGATGAAAGCGTCGAGGCTCGGCTGACCCTCCGCCGTCAGAAAGGACGGAAAGCCCACCGTGCCGATCACCCCTCCGGTCCCCGCCACCGCGCGGATCAGCTCGTCCTCGACATTGCGCAGATTGTCATGCACCGCCCGGGCGTTGGCGTGGGAGATGATGACAGGGGCGGCCGAATGCTCCACAGCGTCCATGGAGGTCCGGTGGCCCGTATGGGCGCAATCCACCGCCACCCGCGCCGCGTTCAGCCGTCCGATCAGGCGGACGCCGAAATCCGACAGGCCGCTGTCCGTGCGCTCCCCCGCGCCGTCGCCGATGAGGTTCTTGGTGTTGTAGCACAGCTGCAGAACCCGCAGCCCCGCCGCCTGCAGCCCGTCGACCAGATCCAGCCGATCCTCCACGATCGACCCGCCCTGGCTGTGCAGGATCAGGCCCAGCCGGCCCGTGGCGCGGGCCGCGTCCAGATCCGCCGCGGTCTCGATCAGCATCAGATCGTCGCGCTCCCGGCACAGGCGGCGGAAACCGCCGATCTGGGCGAGCGCGTCGCCGGCGCCGGCGGAAAAGCCCCGGATGGTCGGGGCGATGGCGGTGGCCCCGCCCTCGATCCACCAGTCGAGATAGCGATGCGCCTTGGCCAGCGGACAGGTCATGTCGATGACCAGCGCGTCGCGATGCAGGTCGGCGGCGGAAAGGTCGGCCATGGCGGGCTCTTCAAGCTTGAACACGGATCCAGCCTACCGTCCCGCAGCCGCACGCCAGCGGTCAAGCGCGGCGATCACGCGGGGGCGTGCGTCTCCAGCCACTCCCGAGCGGGGGCGAGCGCCTCCCAGGTCTCCAGCGCGAAATCGAAAGGCGCGCGGCCGTCGAGGGTCGACTTCGGCGGCAGCCGGCGGATCAGCAGCAGCGACTTGTGGCGCAGCAGCGCGATCCGCGGATGGTCCTTGGCGAAGCCGCGCGGCGCCGTGGCCAGCGCGTCGCCGGACCGCTCGATCCCCGTCGCCTCGGCCCGGCCCAGCGCGTCCTCGAAGTCGGGCCCCGTCGCCTCGTCCGCGATGGCCGCGCGCAGGGCCGCGAGCCGATCCTTCGTCGGATCGTAGAATCCCGTGCCGCAGGACAGGCCCTGGGCGCTGATCGACGCGTAGAAGGGCAGCCGGCCCTCCGACGACACGATGCCGTAGGTGTTGGTCTTGTAAGGCCGCTTGTCCTTGGAAAAGCGGATGTCCCGGTTCTGGCGGAACACCTTGACCGCGCCGCCCCGGCGGGCGGCGAACACGTCCAGAAGCGCCAGCAGCGGGCGCTTGACCTCCGCCTCGAAGGTCGCGCGGTTGGCGTCGTACCAGGCCTTTTCGTTGTTCGCCTCCAGCCCCTCGAACCACTTGAGGGCGAAGGGGCCGAAACCCAGAAAGCCGGGCCCGTCGATCATCGGATCGCCGCCGGCCGGAGGCGCGCTTCAGCCACGCCCGCGCGTCCGCCGCCGCAACGAACCGCCAGGCCGCCCCGGGCGATGATCGACGCGTCCGACATGGGGCCCTCCCGCCGCTCCGCCGGTCCGCGCGCCGGCTCGCCGACGCCAGCTAGCGCGGCGGGCCGACGGTCCAAGGGCGCGCGCCGGCCCTATTCGGGCGCGCGGGGGCGCAGCACCGCGAGCGTCTCGCCCTCGGCCCCGAGCCACAGCAGCGCGTCGCCGTCGCGGCGCGCCGTGCGCACGGCGTCGAGGACGCGGAAGAAGACCGTCTCCACCTCGCCGCTCGGGCCGCTGCAGGCCCGGCGCGTGGCGGCGAAGGGCCCCAGAACCAGGCCGTCGCCGGACTGGGCGTAGCCGCCCGAAAACCGATTGCAGCCGCCCGAACCGGCGGCGGAGCCGTCCTCTCCGAAGACGATGAAGACCTCGACCTCCTGCGGAATCGGCGCGTCGCCGAGGGCTTCGGCGCGCCAGGCGGATCCGCCCAGCGGGTCCAGCGCCCAGGCGGGCGGGGCGAGGATCGCCGCCCCCAGCAAGGGCGCGGCGAACAGGCGGGGGGCGAGAAAACGGGCGACGAGACGGATCATGGCGGAACCTCCGGCGGCCAGCGCCCGAGCATCGGGCGGATCCCCGGGGGCGGCGCGCGCCGTCCCCGGAGCCGCCTCAACACATCAGTAGTCGATGGCCTTGGCCTGTCCGACTTGAGGCAATTTCGCGATCTCCGCCAACGCGCCCGCCGGCACCTCGCCGTCGACGCCCAGCAGCGCGATGGCCTCGCCGCCCTTTTCGGCCCGCCCCAGGGCGAATGTGGCGATGTTGATGCCCAGATCGCCCAGCTTCATGCCCAGCGCGCCGATATAGCCCGGCGCGTCGGTGTTGGTGGTGTAGAGCATGTGGGGCTGCGGCTCCGCCTCCAGGTTGATGCCCTTGATCTGGATGAAGCGGGGCTTGCCGTCCGAAAACACCGTGCCGGCCACGGACCGGGTCTGATGCTCGGTCGTGACGATCAGGCGGACATAGGACCCGTAGGCGCCCTGGGCGTCCTTGCGGGTCTCGGCGATCAGAATGCCCTTCTCGCGCGCCACCACGGGGGCGGAGACCATGTTGACGCCGCCCTCCCCGACCATGGGCTTGAGCAGCGAGGCGGTGACCGCGGCGGTCAGCGGCCTGAGGTTCAGCTCCCCGACGCGGCCCACATATTCGATCTCGATCTCGGTGATCGGGCTTTCGGCGACCTGGCCGGCGAAGCCGCCGAGCATCTCGCACAGCGCGATCCAGGGCTTGAGGATCGGCGCCTCCTCGGCCGTGACCGACGGCGCGTTCAAAGCGTTGGAGATCGCGCCCTTCGTCAGATACTCGCTCATCTGCTCGGCCACCTGCAGGGCCACGTTCTCCTGCGCTTCGGAGGTGGAGGCGCCCAGATGCGGCGTGCAGACCGTGTTGGGCGCGGCGAACAGCGCCGAGTCCTTGGCCGGCTCGGTCTGGTAGACGTCGAAGGCCGCGCCGGCCAGCGCGCCGGAGCGCAGCGCCTCCACCACCGCCGCCTCGTCCACCAGGCCGCCGCGGGCGCAGTTGATCAGCCGAGCCCCGGGCTTCATCAGCGCGATGCGCTCGGCCGACAGCAGGTTGGCGGTCTTCTCGGTCTTGGGCAGGTGCAGCGTGACGAAATCGGCGCGGGGCAGCAGCTCCTCCAGCTCCACCTTCTCCACCCCCATCTCCTGAGCCCGGTCGGCCGACAGGAACGGATCGTAGGCGATCACCTTCATGCGCAGGCCCAGCGCGCGGGCCGCGACGACCGAGCCGATGTTGCCGCAGCCGACCACGCCCAGGGTCTTGCCGGTGATCTCGACCCCCATGAACTTCGACTTCTCCCACTTGCCCGCCTTGGTGGAAGCGTCGGCCTCCGGGATCTGGCGCGCGGCGGCGAACATCATGGCGATGGCGTGCTCGGCGGTGGTGATGGAATTGCCGAAGGGCGTGTTCATCACCACGATCCCTTTGGCCGAGGCGGCGGCGATGTCGATGTTGTCCACGCCGATGCCGGCCCGGCCGATCACTTTGAGGTTCTCGGCCTTGGCGATCAGCTCCGCCGTCGCCTTGGTGGCGGACCGGACCGCGAGCCCGTCATAGCGGGGGATGGCCTCCGCCAGCTTCTCGGGCTCCTTGCCGAGATCGGGGAGGAAGTCCACCTCCACCCCCGCATCCCTGAAAATCTGCACGGCGGCGTCGGAGAGCTTGTCGGAGATGAGCACTTTGGGCATCGGAAACCTCGATGATGCGGGCGCCGGGCGTCGAGGTCTCGACGGGCCTGCGCCAGGCGCCCTGCGGGCCGGCGACGAAGTCGCGCCGGGCCGGCGACGGGCGGATGTCGGATCTTGGCCGGACCGCCCCGCGGGCGCTCCGGATCGGGGGCGTTCAAGAACGGATCAGGCCGCGGCGGCCTCGACCTTAGCGGCGGCGAAGGCCCAGTCGAGCCACGGCGTCAGCGCCTCGACGTCGGCCGTGTCCACCGTCGCCCCGCACCAAATGCGCAGGCCCGGCGGCGCGTCGCGATAGCCGTTCACGTCGTAGGCGGCGCCCTCGG
>JBCCPD010000049.1:0-14124 GCA_039025075.1 Pseudomonadota bacterium
CAGCATGGCGGGCAGGGCGCGGTTGGTCCAGCGGGAGAGCGGCGGCGCTTGGCGCGGCGGGGCGTTCTCTGCTAGCTCAGCCCGGCCAAGACCAAGGAGCGCGAGCGATGACCGAGACGTTTCCCGTAACGATAACAGGGGTTTCCGGGCGCATGGGACGGATGCTCGTGGAGGCGGTCGAGGCCGATGCGCGGGTGCGCCTGACCGGCGCGACGGAGCGGCCGGGGCATGAGTGGGACGGCGTCGATCTGGGGGAGGCGCTAGGCGGCGCGGCCTTGGGCGTGCGGGTGGAGACGGACCCGCTGGAGGCCTTCGCAAGGAGCCAGGCGGTGCTGGATTTCACAAGCCCAGCAGCGACTTGCGCCCATGCGGCGCTGGCGGCTCAGGCGCGGTGCGTGCATGTGGTGGGGACGACGGGGATGACCGAGGAGGAGCTGCCGCGGCTGGAGGCGGCGGCGCGGCATGCGGTGATCGTGCGGGCGGGGAACATGAGCCTGGGGGTGAACCTGCTGACGCGGCTTACGGAGCGGGTGGCGGCGGCGCTGGGGCCGGAATTCGATATTGAAATCATGGAGATGCACCATCGGCACAAGGTCGATGCGCCCAGCGGAACCGCGTTGATGCTGGGGGAGGCCGCGGCGGCCGGGCGGGGCGTCGAGCTTCGTGATCACAGCGAGCGGGGACGGGACGGGATGACGGGGGAGAGGGCCCCTGGCGCCATTGGGTTCGCCTCGCTTCGGGGCGGAGATATCGTGGGAGATCATACGGTTGTCTTCGCCGGCTTCGGGGAGCGGATCGAACTGAGGCATGTGGCGTCGGACCGGCTGATCTTTGCGAGAGGGGCCGTCGCGGCGGCGGTTTGGGGGCAGGACAAGAAGCCTGGGCAGTACGATATGGCGGATGTGCTCGGCTTGTGATCACGAACCGCAACACCCCGCGCGAACGTCGGTGCTCGGCGCGCCGATCCCTGGGCGCGCCGGGGTGGGCGGGCGGGAGGCGGGCCCGGGGATCGGCTCAGCGCAGCTTCTTGAGGTAGACGTAGAGGGCGCCGGGGCCGCCGTGGCTTTGATGGGCGGGGTAGACGCCGACGACCAGGGGGGCGAGGGGGGCGGTGGTCAGCCATTCGGGGACAGCGTAGCGTAAAACGCCAATGCGTTCAGGCATGTAGGGGGCGTCTTCGACCGGGCGGCGGCCGCCTTTGCCTGTGATCACGAGAACGCAGCGTTTGCCTTCCGCACGCGCTCGGTGGAGGAAACGGGTAAGGGTGGAGTGGGCCGCGGCGGCGGTCATGCCGTGCAGGTCGAGGCGAGCTTCGGGATTTCGCTTGCCGCGCTTGAGCTTGTTCGCGGTGCGCTTGTCCAGACCGGCCGCGGGGTTCAGGGAATCCAGGGGAGAGCGCGCGGCTCGGGTTGTGATCACAGGTTGAGACGGCGGACCGGAGGGGCGGAGGGTTCGGGTCTCGGTCCCAGCCCCGAAACGCGTCGGGCTTTCGTCGGGTTTGCGCCGGGCTTTGGTCTGGCCGGCGTCGGGCTGGCGTCGGGCCGACGTCGGGACGCCGGTCGGGCCGGCGTCGGGCATGTGTCGGGCAAATGTCGGGTCATCGTCGGGCAATCGTCGGGCGGGCCCGCCGGTCGCCTCGGACCTCGCCGAGCCCAGCGCGGCGGTTGAAGCCGAGCCCGACAGGGGCGTCGCGGTCGCGGCGACGCGGGCCCAGAGGGCACGGTCCTCCTCCGACAGGCCGCGGAGCCGGCGGCCTTTGCCGGAAGCGCTCATGGTCGAAGACGAAGCGGAGGCTCAGCCGCCGGTGGCGGTGAGCAGCCAGTTGGGATCGTCGGCGCCCATGCGGCGCGTGAACGTCCAAAGGTCGGTCTGTCGGCGGATCTCGTTCGGGTCGCCCTCGACGATCTCATGCTCGGCGTTGCGGACCACCGACACCAGCTCTCCCACGAAGCGCACCTCGATATCGGCCTCATGGGTCGACTCGGCGTAGATGGCCGAGAAGACCCGCGCCTCTTTCACGCCGACGAAACGGGCCTCGACCATCAGGCCTTCCTCGTCGCGCGCGGCGATGGCGGCGGCGAAGCTGTCATAGACCTCATCGGAGAGGAGCTGGCGCAGGGTCTTCATGTCCCCGGTCTCGAAGGCCATGAGAATCATCTCGTAGGCCTGCTTGGCGCCGTCGAGGAATTCGGACGGGGAGAAGTCGGCCTCGGCTTGGTGCATGCGGCGCAGGGCGGCGCCGGTTTCGGAGTCGGCGTCGGCGACGCGGGCGATGTCCTCGTCGATGTCGGCGCCGCCGGTGATGACCTCGAAATCACGCTCCCTCCGCCGCGGCTCGGAGATCGGCTCGGGTCCCGTGCGGGGCGGGCCTTCGAAGCCGGTGCGGGTGCCCAGGACGCCTTTGAGCCGCATCAGGACGAAGACGGCGATGGCGGCCAGAATGATGAGTTCGATCATGAAAGCGTCTCGCGCGGATCGGGGCGGCCCTTGGGGGCGTATGATGTGGACGCGGCAAGGAAGCGTCGGGAAACCCTGACGCCGCCGCGCTCGCCGCCTATGTAAGGTGCGCGTCCCCGGCTGTCCAACGCGGCGGCCGGGCACGGCGGAGGAGAGGAGACGTCATGCCGCTGTTCGTGCTGCTGGTGGCCGTTCCGATCATCGAGATCGCGCTGTTCATCGAGGTGGGAGACTGGCTGGGCCTGTGGCCGACGCTGGCCATCGTGATCGCCACCGCCGTCGCCGGCGCGGCGCTTCTGCGCAGCCAAGGTCGCGGCGTTCTGGCCGATCTGCAGGGACGTCTGCAGGACGGGGGCGACCCGACGGGACCGATCGCCCATGGGGCGATGATCCTGTTCGCGGGCGCGCTGCTGCTGACGCCGGGCTTCTTCACCGACGCCGTGGGGTTCGCCCTGCTGGTTCCGCCGGTGCGGGCGGCGCTGCTGCGCTGGGGGGCGGCGCGGTTCGCGGCCTCGGTCCAGGTGCGGACCTTCGGCGCGTCGGCGCGGCCCCGGCCGGGACCGGGCCCCATGGGGCGCGGTCGCGGCGATGTGGTGGAGGGGGAGTGGACGGACCTGGAGGACGCGGCGGGACGGGGCGGGCCGGACGACCCTGGCGCGCCGCTCGAGCCGCCGCGGCCGCGCAAGCCCGGGGGGAGCGGGTGGACCCGGGAGTGAGGGGCGTGCTAGCGCTCCGCCCCGACACGCAGCCTTCGTCCTGATCACAGACCTTTTGGAGACAGCCATGGCCGAGACCGATGGAAACGGCGCCGCCCCCGGCGCGCCGGGACAGCCTGAGGCGCAGGCGCAGCCGCAGGTGGCCATCGCCAGCCAGTTCGTGCGCGACCTGAGCTTCGAAAACCTGGCGGCGCAGAAGAACATGAACGCGAACGTGAAGCCGGAGATCAAGGTCACGGTGAACTTGGACGCCAAGCCGCGCGGGGACGATCGCTATGAGGTGGTGCTGAAGCTGAACGCGACGTCTGAGGCCGAGGGCGCTCCGCTGTTCATCGCCGAGCTGGACTATGCCGGGATCTTCGTCGTCAAGAACGTGCCGAAGGAGCAGCTGCATCCGTTTCTGCTGATCGAGTGCCCGCGGCAGCTGTTTCCGTTCGCGCGGCGGATCATCGCCGATGTGACGCGGGATGGAGGGTATCCGCCGCTGATGCTCGACATGGTCGATTTCGTGTCGATCTATCGCCAGGAGCTGGAGCGGCGGGCGGCGGCTCAGCAGGCGGGCGGCGGGGCCCCGGCGGGGACGGCCTGACCTTTCCTTTTGTCGGTTTGCAGGGGCCGCGGCGGGGACGTCGCGGCCTTTTTCTTTGGCGGCGGCGAGGCGAACCCCGTCCTACCGGCGCCAGAGGGCGTCGTCGCCGAGGGTGTCGATGAAGGCGGCGTGGGCGGCGGCTTCCTCAGGGGTGACGCGCGGGGGGAGAGGTGCGGGCCGTTTGGGCGGGGTCCAGGCGGCGGCGCCGGGGGTTTGGGTCGCGACGCCGGCATTGGAGAGGGCGAAGTCCGGTTGCCGGCCTCCGATGAGCTCCAGATAGACCTCGGCGAGGAGTTCGCTGTCGAGGAGAGCGCCGTGGAGCTCCCGGCCCGAATTGTCGACGCCGAAGCGGCGGCAGAGCGCGTCTAGGTTCGCCTGGGCGCCGGGGAAGCGCTTGCGGGCGAGATGGAGGGTGTCGAGGGCCCGGGTCATGGGGAGCTGGGGGAGGTTCAGGCGGGCGAATTCGGCGTTGAGGAATTTCATGTCGAATTCGGCGTTGTGGATGACCAGCTTCGCGTCGCCGATGAAGTCTAGGAACTCTTGGGCCACGTCTGCGAACTTCGGTTTGCCGCGGAGGAACTCGGTGGAGAGGCCATGCACCGCCTCCGCGTCGGCGGGCATGTCGCGTTCGGGATCGAGATACTTGTGGAAGTTGCGCTTGGTGGCGACGTGGTTGACGAGCTCGAGGGCGCCGAGCTCGACGATGCGGTCGCCGGAGGCGGGGTCGAGGCCGGTGGTTTCGGTGTCGAGGACGATTTCGCGGGTCATCTGAGGCTTTCGAGGATGGCGCGGACTTGGGCGCGAGCGTGGTCGAAACCTTGGGAGGTGTCGATCACGTAGTCGGCGCGGGCGCGCTTTTCGGCGTCGGGGGTTTGTTTGGCGAGGATGGTTTCGAAGGTCTTTTGGGTCATGCCGGGGCGTTCCAGGACCCGTTGGCGCTGCATGTCGGCGGGGGCGGAGACGACGGCGACGGCGTCGACGCGGGACTCGCCGCCGGTTTCGTAGAGGAGGGGGATGTCGACGAGGGCGAGGGGGGCGTTTTGCGCCTTCGCTTCGGCGAGGAAGGCGGCGCGGTCTTCGGCGACGAGGGGGTGGGCGATGGCTTCGAGCTTGGGGATGAGGGTGGGGTCCTCGGTGACGGCGGCGCGGAGGGCGGGGCGGTCGACCTGGTCGTCGGCGACGCAGTGGGGGAGGAGGGCGGCGATGGCGGGGACGGCGGCGCCTCCGGGGCCGTAGACGCGGGCGACGGCGGCGTCGGCGTCCCAGACGGGGACGCCTTCCTCGGCGAACATGGCGGCGGTGGCGGATTTGCCCATGCCGATGGAGCCGGTGAGGGCGAGGACTTTCATGCGCGCCCTTTCACAGCGGGTCGTCGGAGAGGACGGCGGCGCGGAGGGCGTCGTCGACCTGGGGGGCGGCGCCGAACCAGGCCTCGAAGCCCGGACGGCCTTGGTGAAGGAGCATGCCTAGGCCGTCGACGGCGGCGAGCTTGCGGGCGCGGGCCTCGGCGAGGAGGGGGGTTTCGAGCGGGGCGTAGACGATGTCGGTGACGGTCAGTTTCTTGGGGGCCTTCTTGAGGGAAAGGGAGAGCGGGGGTTGGCCGGTCATGCCGAGGGACGTGGCGTTGGCGAGGAGGGCGGCGCTGGGGAGGGCGGCCTCGATGCTCAGCCAGTCTATGACGCGGACGCGGGCGCCGAATTCGTCGGCGAGGAATTCGGCGCGGGAGCGCGTGCGGTTGGCGAGGCGGATCTCGGGGACGCCCGCCGCCAGGAGCGTGGCGAGGATGGCGCGGGCGGAGCCTCCGGCGCCGAGAAGGACGGCGGGGGCGTCGGAGCGCCAGGCGGGGGCGCCGGCCTTGAGGTTCTCGAGGAACCCGTAGCCGTCGGTGTTGTCGGCGAAGATCGTGCCGTCCTCGCGAAAGGTGAGGGTGTTGGCGGCGCCGATCAGGGCTGCGCGGTCGGAATGCTTGTCGGCGAGCTTCAGCGCGGCCTCCTTGTGGGGGAGGGTGACGTTGATGCCTTTGAAGCCGAGGAGGGGGAGGGCCTGGAGGGCGGCCTCGAAGTCCTTCGGCTCGACGCCCATAGGGATGTAGTGGCCGGCGATGCCGTGGCGGCGCAGCCAATGGCCGTGCAGGCGGGGGGAGCGCGAATGGGCGATGGGCCAGCCGATCACGCCTGCCAGGGGGACGCGGGAGGAGGGCGTCATTCGATGAGGCGGCCTCTGATGCGCAGGAACCCGAGGGTCTCCAAAAGCGGGAGACCGAGGACGGAAAAGTAATCTCCATCGACCCGGGCGAACAACTGGGCGCCGAGGCCTTCGAGCTTGTAGGCGCCGACCGTGGTCAGGATGTCCTCGCCCGTCGCCGCGACATAGGCGTCGAAGAAGGCGGAGGAGAGGGGGCGCATGACGAGGCGGGCGGCGCCGACGTGACGCCAGACGGGGCGGCCCTCTTCGGCGATGACGGCGGCGGAGAGGAGCTGGTGGGGTTTGCCTGAGAGCGCTTCGAGCTGGGCGCGGACTTCGGCGAGGTCTCGGGGCTTGTCGAAGAGGCGGCCTTCGCAGACGAGAACCTGGTCCGCGCCGAGGACGAGACGGTCGGGGAAGCGGGCGGCGACGCGCAGGGCTTTGATTTCGGCGAGCGCGTCGGCGACGTCGCGGGCCGGCGTGTCTTCAGCGGCGAGGGCGGCTTTGATCTCGGCCTCGTCGACGCGGGCGGGGACGATGTCCAGCGGCACGCCGGCGTCGCGGAGGAGCGCGGCGCGGGCTTCGGAGGACGAGGCGAGGACAAGAGGCGCCGCGGAAGGATCGGGGATCACGTGGAGCCTACCTGCCGAGCTTGGGCGCCGGCGCGGCGGCGCCTGGGGGAACGCCTTCGCGAGCGCGCAGAAGCGCCATGATGGAGGCGGCGGTCTCCTCGATGGATCGACGGGTGACGTCGATCACCGGGATCGCCAGGCGGTCGAAGATCAAGCGGGCTTGAGAAACTTCCTCGGCCACGGCTGAAGGGTCGGCATAGGCGGCGTCTCGTCGATCGGCGCCGATGGTCTCGAGCCGTTCGGAGCGGACCTGGCGCAGGCGCGAGGGGCTGGCGGTGAGCCCGACGGCGAAGGCCCCGCCGTCGATGGCTTGGATGAGAGCGGGAGGCGCGCCGACGCCGGGCACGAGAGGGACGTTGGCCGCGCGGACGCCGCGGACGGCGAGGTAGAGGCAAGTCGGGGTCTTCGAGGTGCGGGACACGCCGACGAGGACCACGTCGGCCCGGCGCAGACGGTCCAGCGAGGCGCCGTCGTCCTGGGTCATGGCGAAGTCGATGGCGGCGACGCGGTCGAAATAGCCCTCGCCCAGCTGGTGCTGACGGCCGGGGCGCACTTTGCGTGGCACCCCCAGCTCCTCGGCGACGGCTTTGAAGAACGGATCCAGCAAGGCGACGGCGCGCAGGTTGAGGCGGGCGCAGCCGTCCTCGATGCGCTCGGCCAACGCCGGATCGAGGAGCGTGTAGACCACGAGGCCGGGATCTTCGGCGACGGCCGCGAGCGCTCGGTCCGCCGCGGCGACGTCCCGGACGAAGACATGAGAGCGGGGACGGGCGCGGGCGGAGGGGAACTGGGAGAGGACGGCGGCGCAGGCGGCGGAGGCCGTCTCGCC
The DNA here is from genome assembly GCA_039025075.1 of Pseudomonadota bacterium. Classification (GTDB taxonomy): domain Bacteria; phylum Pseudomonadota; class Alphaproteobacteria; order Rhodobacterales; family Rhodobacteraceae; genus Albimonas. The sequence goes on from JBCCPD010000049.1 coordinate 7,408, forward strand.
CGTGGAGTCGGATATGACGTGCACGGCGGTCGAGGCGGCAGGGCTCGGATCGGAGATCATGCGCGGCAGGGTAGCCCGAGGCGGGGGCCGTGCATAAGCGGGAAAAGCGGGGATGAATCTGGAAAGTTCGAACCGGAATTCGATTTCACCCAACAACGTCCTCAACGGCCGTTTCGAAGACGGCGAGAGGCGGGCGCGTCGGGGAGCGTGGGGATAAGCCGGGGTTTCGTTGCCGGGGCCGGGCGTCAAGAACTCATCGGCGATGAAGGCGGCGAAGGCGTTGGTCATTGGCGCCATGCGGCAGGCTATTCGTCCGGCGGATCCGGGCGAAAACGTGGATCAGGCGCGACGGCGTCGGTGTCCAGCTAGGTTGACAACTGTGGACGATTCTGTGGATTGCTCTCACAAGTCCGGGGATCCCCGTTGTCCACAGGGCCTACTAACAACCTCTTCCTAGGATCCGCATGTCTTTGATGATGGATGGTCTCGAGACCGGAAGCTCCAGCAAGATCCTTTTGCGCGCTTTGGCCGGGGAGGCATCGGCCGTTCCCCCGGCTTGGTTGATGAGACAAGCAGGGCGGTATCTGCCGGAATACAAGGCGACCCGGGCGCAAGCGGGGTCGTTTCTCGATCTTTGCTATGACCCGGAATTGGCCTGCGAAGTGACTCTGCAGCCCATCCGGCGGTTCGGCTTCGACGCAGCGATTCTATTCGCGGATATCCTGTTGGTGCCTCAGGCCTTGGGGGCGGATCTACGGTTCGAAGCGGGAGAGGGGCCGAGACTGTCGACCGTGACCGACGAGGCGGGGTTCGCCGCGTTGAAGCCGGCGGAGGCGATCCATGAGACCGTGTCGCCGATCTATGAAACGGTGGCCCTTCTGCGGGAGCGTCTGCCCAAGGAGACGACGTTGATCGGCTTCGCCGGAGCGCCCTGGACGGTCGCGACCTATATGATCGCGGGGCGTGGCACTCCGGATCAGGCGCCTGCGCGGCGGATGATGCTGACGCAGCCGGAGCTGTTCGCAAAGCTGATGGGGCGGATCACCGAGGCGACGGTCGACTATCTGTCGCGTCAGATCGAGGCCGGGGCCGAGGTCGTGAAGCTGTTCGACAGCTGGGCCGGGAGCTTGAGCGCCGAAGCGTTCGAAACCTGGTGCATCGGGCCGATCGCCGAGATCCGGGCGGCTTTGGCCGCGCGGCATCCGGGGGTTCCGGTGATCGGGTTTCCCAGAGGGGCCGGGGCCCGCTACGAGGGCTTCGCGGGGCGGACGGGCGTGGATGGGCTCGCGGTGGATCAGTTCGTGCCGGCGGAGTGGGCGGCGAAGCGGTTGCAGACGGAGGTTTGCGTGCAGGGCAATCTCGACCCGATGCTGATGGTGATCGGCGGGGCGGCGCTGGACGACGCGGCGGCGCGGCTGAAGGATCGGTTGGCGGGCGGACCGTGGATCTTCAACCTCGGCCATGGGATCACGCCCGATGCGGATCCGCGAAACGTGGAGCGGCTGCTGAAGGCGCTTCGCGGTTAGGAGAGCGAGGCGATGGGCGACTGGCTAGCCGCCGGCTATCCGTGGTTCAAGGCGCTGCATGTGATGGCCGTGATCGCCTGGATGGCGGGACTGTTCTACCTGCCGCGGCTGTTCGTCTATCATGCGGAGCGGGCGGAGGCCGGGGGCGAGCTGTCCGAGACCTTCAAGGTCATGGAGCGGCGGCTTTTGAAGGCGATCATGAACCCCGCGAGCGTGGCGGCCTGGCTGTTCGGTCTGCTGACGATTGCCTCGCTGGGCTGGGAGTATTTGCTTTATTCGCCCTGGCTGCATGCGAAGCTGGTGTTGGTGGCGCTGATGACGTGGTTTCACCATCGCTGCGTGACCTGGCAGAAGGCGTTCGCGGCGGATGGGAACACGCATTCGGGGCGCTACTACCGCCTGTGGAACGAGGCGCCGACGCTGCTGATGGTCGGGATCGTGATCCTGGTGATCGTTCGACCTTTCTGAGAACCGCGCGCTGCGGCGAATTGACAAAAGGGAGCAGCCGGATTTAAGGGACGGTCAGCGCGCGCTGTCCGGCGCGGGGGGATCGTCGCGTCGTCGTCGGATCGCCCGTCGCTTCTTCCGCAAGATCGATCATCAACATCGCGGGTCGCCGTCTGATGGATATAGAGCAGCTGAAGCTTGCTGAGCTGAAGGCGAAGTCGCCGACGGCCCTTCTGGAATTCGCCGAAGAGCTGGAGGTGGAGGGCGCCTCGGTCCTGCGCCGTCAGGACATGATGTTCGCCATTCTCAAGGAGCTGGCGGACCAGGACGTGGAGATCTCCGGCGGCGGGGTGCTTGAGGTTCTGCAGGACGGGTTCGGGTTCCTGCGCTCGCCCGAGGCCAACTATCTGCCGGGGCCGGACGACATCTACGTCTCACCGACGGTGATGCGCCAGCACGCGCTGAAGACCGGGGATACGGTGGAGGGGCTGATCCGGGCGCCCCAAGACAATGAGCGGTACTTCGCGCTGGTGAAGGCGAACGAGATCAATTTCACCGACCCGGATTCGGCGCGGCACAAAGTGCATTTCGACAATCTGACGCCGCTTTACCCCGATCAGCGGCTGAAGATGGAGATCGAGGATCCGACGCTCAAGGACAAGTCGGCGCGGGTGATCGACCTGGTCTCGCCGATCGGCAAAGGGCAGCGCTGCTTGATCGTGGCGCCGCCTCGCACCGGAAAGACGGTTCTGCTGCAGAACATCGCCCATTCGATCGAGCAGAACCATCCGGAGTGCTACTTGATCGTGCTGCTGATCGACGAGCGGCCCGAAGAGGTGACGGACATGCAGCGGTCGGTGGCCGGGGAGGTCATCGCCTCGACCTTCGATGAGCCGGCGACGCGGCATGTGGCCGTGAGCGAGATGGTGATCGAGAAAGCCAAGCGGCTGGTGGAGCATGGCCGAGACGTGGTGATACTTCTGGATTCGATCACGCGCCTGGGGCGGGCCTACAACACGGTCGTGCCGTCTTCGGGCAAGGTGCTGACGGGCGGCGTGGACGCCAATGCGCTGCAGCGGCCGAAGCGGTTCTTCGGCGCGGCGCGGAACATCGAAGAAGGCGGGTCGCTGTCGATCATCGCGACCGCGGTGATCGATACCGGAAGCCGCATGGACGAAGTGATCTTCGAAGAGTTCAAGGGCACCGGCAACTCGGAAATCGTGCTGGACCGCAAAGTGGCCGATAAGCGGGTGTTCCCCGCCATCGACATCCTCAAATCGGGGACGCGCAAGGAAGATCTTTTGGTCGACAAGGGCGACTTGGCGAAGACCTTCGTGCTGCGACGGATCCTCAATCCGATGGGCGCGTCGGATGGGATCGAGTTTTTGCTTGGGAAGCTGAAGCAGACCAAGACCAACGGCGAATTCTTCGATTCGATGAACGCCTGAGCGTTCCGTCTGCAGGCTCGGCGGGTCGGGAGCGGTTCGGCTTCGGCTGGGGAGCGCTGTTTGGTCGAACGGGACACCATCTTCGCGCCGGTGACGGCGCCGGGCCGGGCGGCGGTGGCGATCGTGCGGGTTTCGGGACCGCGATCGGACGAGGTTTTGAGGGCGTTGATCGGGGATCTGCCTGAGCCTCGCAGAGCCGCACTGCGCCAGGTGCGTGATCCGGCGAGCGGGGAGGTTCTGGACGAGGCCTTGGTGCTGCGGTTCTCAGAAGGGCGGAGTTTTACCGGGGAGACGTCCTTCGAGCTGCAGGGTCATGGCGGGCGGGCGGCCGTGGAAGCCGTGCTGCGGGTGCTGAGCGCTCGTCCGGGATTGCGGCTTGCCGAACCTGGCGAGTTCACGCGGCGGGCGGTCGAGGCGGGCCGGCTCGATCTGTCACAGGCCGAAGGGCTGGCGGATCTGGCATTGGCGGAGACCGAAGCGCAGCGCCGGCAGGCCGTCCGGGCGATGAGCGGCGAATTGGGTCGCTCGGCCGCCGCGTGGCGGCGCGATTTGATCCGGGCTCGGGCTTTGCTGGAAGCGTCCATGGAGTTCACGGATGAAGATGACGTGCCGGAGGAGGTGGGGCCCGAGGCGCGGTCGTTGACGTCGGGCGCGTTGGAGTCGGTGAAGCGCGTGCTGGCCGGGGCGGGTGCGGCGGAGCGGGTGCGGGAAGGGTTCGAGGTCGCTTTGGTGGGACCTCCAAATTCAGGAAAGTCCAGTCTTATCAATGCTTTGGTTAAGCGCGACGTGGCGATTGCTTCATGTGAGGCCGGAACGACTCGGGATGTGATCGAGGTGCGGATGGATTTGGCTGGCCAGGCGGTGACGGTGCTCGATACGGCGGGACTGAGGTTGGCGGACGGCGCGGTTGAAAAGGCGGGCGTCTCGAAGGCGGTGGAGCGGGCGGCTGGGGCGGATCTTCGCGTGTGGCTCGGGGGGCCGGGAGAGCGGCGCGGGTGGCAGGGGTTGGAGGTCGGTCGCGAAGACATCGTGGTGAGTTCTCGGTCGGATCTGTATCCGGGGGGAGATGGGTTGCGGGTGTCGGTCGTGACCGGGGAAGGATTGGAAGGTTTGATCTCGTTGATCGACGAGCGGGTGTCAGGCTGGTCCGGCGGTGCATCGATGGTTCTGCGCGGTCGTCATAGGGAGGGGATGGAGACGGCTGCGGATGAATTGAGCTCGGTCATGGGGTTCATGGATGCCGGCGCCTCTGAGTTGGCCGCTGAGCACTTGCGTCGGGCGACGGACGCGTTGGGTCGGATGTGCGGGACGGTTGATGCCGAAGACGTTCTGGACGATATCTTCTCAACTTTCTGCCTGGGCAAGTGAAAGCGTTTCACGTGAAACACTATGATGTGGCGGTGATCGGCGGCGGTCATGCGGGCGCGGAGGCAGCCGATGCAGCGGCCCGGCGTGGGGCGCGAACGGCGTTGATCACGCCGGATTTGGGTCGCATCGGAGAGATGTCTTGCAACCCGGCCATTGGATGCGTGGGCAAGGGTCATCTCGTGCGAGAGATCGATGCGCTGGGCGGCGTGATGGGTTTGGCGGCGGATGCCGCGGGCATACAGTTCCGGCTGCTGAACCGGCGCAAGGGACCTGCGGTGAGGGGCCCGAGGGCTCAGTGCGATCGCCAACTGTATCGCATAGCGGTTCAGAGGCGGCTTGCGGCGCGCGAGGGACTTGATCTGATCGCCGGCGAGGCGATCGATCTGGATCTTGATCGAGTTGATCGGATCGTGGTGCGGCTTGCGGACGATACGACATTTGTCGCCGGCGCCGTGGTGTTGACGACCGGCACGTTTTTGCGTGGTTGCATCCACATTGGTGAGGAGTCGTTCAGTGCCGGCCGGATCGGCGAAAAAGCATCGGTGCGGCTTGCAGATCGAATCGCCGAGATGGATCTGCCCTTAGGCCGGCTTAAAACCGGTACCCCGCCGCGCCTGGATGGTCGATCCATCGATTTCTCTCAGACTGTGTCGCAACCGGGCGATGACGCTCCTGAACTTTTCAGTCAGTTGAGCGAAGGCGTCGCCGTTCGACAGGTCGATTGCCATATCTCGCGGACGACTGAGCAGACCCACGAGGTCATCAGGACGAACCTTCATCGGTCTGCGGTCTATGGCGAACAAGTCGTGGGCGTCGGGCCGCGATACTGCCCGTCGATCGAAGATAAGGTCGTGCGCTTCGAGGACCGGACCAGCCACCAGATTTTTTTAGAGCCTGAGGGACTTGACGACGATACGGTTTATCCCAACGGCATTTCCACGTCGCTGCCCAAGGAGATTCAAGCGTCTTTCGTCGCGACGATCCCAGGGTTGGAGTCGGTGCGGATTTTGCAGCCGGGCTATGCGATCGAGTATGATTTCGTGGATCCTAGGTCGCTGTCGATCGATTTGGCGGCGCAAGTTTGCGCGAGGCTTTTTCTAGCCGGCCAAATCAATGGCACGACGGGATATGAGGAGGCGGCGGCTCAAGGCTTGGTCGCGGGGACGAACGCAGCGGCGTTGGCCTTGGGTCTGCCGACGTTGAATTTGGGTCGCGATCAGGCCTATGCGGGCGTTCTGGTGGATGATCTGACGCGATCCGGGGCGTCGGAGCCCTACCGCATGTTTACGTCGCGTGCGGAGTATCGCCTCATGCTTCGTTGCGACAACGCGGATCAGCGTTTGACGCCGTTGGGTCGAGAGCTGGGTTTGGTCGGCGATCACCGATGGGAGGTCTTTGAAAGAAAAACATCAGACCTTCGCCACGGGAAAATGCAGCTTGAGCGTTTGACGGCGACCGCGACGGAGTTGCGCGGTGCAGGGATTTCAGCGGCGCAGGATGGATGCGAGCGGTCCGCCTGGGCGTTGATGGGCAGGTCCGATGTCGATGACGCGGCGTTGGAAGCGGTTTGGCCGGAAGTTCGGTCGATTGGTGACGCGATATTGGAGCAACTGCAGATCGATGCGCGCTATGCGCAATATGAGGAGCGCCAACGGCGAGATGCGGAAAGCTTGCGGCGGAGCGAAGCGCAGCCCCTCCCGCCCGACATCGACTATTCTGCGCTGTCAGGTCTCTCAGGCGAACTCCGGGAGAAGCTGGATGCGGCCCGGCCGTCGAACTTGGGACAGGCCTCGAGGATCGAGGGAATGACGCCTGCAGGTCTTACGCTTATCTTGATTCATTCCAAGCGCAAGCGAGATGCAGCGTGACGGAGCAAGAGGCGCGAACGCAGCTCCTCGCCAGCGGTGTTTCACGTGAAACGTTGGACC
>JBCCPD010000050.1:0-13869 GCA_039025075.1 Pseudomonadota bacterium
CCCTCGAAGGCGGCCTCGCCCGGGCCATGACCTATGGCGACGCCGCCGGCGTCGGCCTCGGCGACCACGCCGAACTCGCGCCCGATCACGGCCCCCGCCCCTGCCCCGGCTGGATCGGCCGCGTCGTCGACGCTTTCGGCCGCCCGCTCGACGGACGTCCCCTGCCGCAAGGCGCGCCCAGGCCGCTGCAGCGCCCCTCGCCCTCGCCCCTGGGCCGTCGGCGCACCGGGGGGCGCCTGGCCACCGGCCTCTCGGTCTTCGACGCGCTCCTCCCCCTGGTCCGCGGGCAGCGCCTCGGCCTCTTCGCCGGCTCCGGCGTCGGCAAATCCTCCCTCCTCGCCCGCCTCGCCAAAGGGCTGGAGGCCGACCACGCCGTCATCGCCCTGATCGGAGAGCGCGGCCGCGAAGCCCGCGAATTCGTCGAGGACACGCTGGGGCCCGACGGCCTCGCCCGCTCCATCGTCGTCTGCGCCACGTCCGACCGCTCGCCTCTCGAAAAGCGCCGCGCCGCCTGGACCGCCCTCGCCGCCGCCGAGCAGCTGCGTGATTCGGGCGCCCATGTCCTTCTATTGATGGACAGCGTCACCCGCATGGCCGAGGCTCACAGAGAGGTCGCCCTCACCGCCGGAGAGCCGCCCTCCCTGCGCGCCTACCCGCCCTCCACCTCGGCGCTTCTGGCCCGCTTGGCGGAGCGCGCCGGGCCGGGGCCGGAAGGGGCGGGCGACATCACCGCCGTCTTCTCGGTCCTCGTCGCCGGCTCGGACATGGAGGAGCCGATCGCCGACATGACCCGCGGCCTGCTGGACGGCCACGTGGTCCTGTCGCGCGAGATCGCCGAGCGCGGGCGCTTTCCCGCCGTGGATCTCGGCCGCTCGGTCTCCCGCGCCCTGCCCGGCTGCGCGCAGGAGGACGAGCGCGCCCTCATCGCCGACGCCCGCCGCGCCGTCTCGCTGCGCGAGCGGGCGGAGCCCATGCTCCAGGCCGGGCTCTGGCAGCCGGGCGCCGATCCGGCCTCGGACCGGGCGCTGCGGCTCCATGACGGGCTCGAGGCGTTCATGGCCGCGCCCTCCGCCTCGCCCGAGGACGCCTATGCGCGGCTGGCCGCCATCCTCGCGGAGACGCCGGCCTGACGCTCGCCCGGCCCGCGGGCTCCCGCCCGGAACTTCGCATCGAATCTTCGGCATTCGGCGGCGGCGGAGCGGCGGAACGCGGCGCGCCATAAAGGGACCGTTCAGCTTTGCCGGTCAAAACCCCGGCGTGGCTCCGAAGCGGGCCGCGGCGTGAACGCGGGAGCGTCGCGCAAAACGTCAGAAGACGAACCCGCGGTCGGCGTGCGTGCCGACCGTTCGTTGAAATTCGGGGCGGCGAACCGTCGCCGACAAGGGGACTCGGTCCATGACCAGCATTCTGACGAACAACAGCGCGATGGTCGCGCTGCAGACGCTCAACAGCATCAACGGCAACCTCCAGGGCATCCAGAGCCAGATCTCCACCGGCAAGAAGGTGGGCTCGGCCAAGGACAACGCCGCCGTCTGGGCCATCTCCTCGGTGATGCAGTCCGACGTGAAGGGCTTCAAGGCGATCTCCGAATCGCTGAACCTCGGCGCCTCCACCGTCGCCGTGGGCCGTCAGGCCGCCGAGACGGTGACCGAGCTGCTGACCGAGATCAAAGGCAAGGTCGTCTCCGCGCAGGAGGAGAACGTCGACCGCGCCAAGATCCAGGCCGACATCGCCGCCCTGCGCGACCAGATCACCTCGGTGGTCGGCGCCGCTCAGTTCAACGGCAAGAACGTCGTCAACAACTTCGACGAGACCAACATCCTCTCCTCGCTCGACCGCGCCGCCGACGGCAACGTCGCCGCCGGGCAGATCACCTTCCGGGGCCAGAACTTGACCGACGACAGCGGCACCATCCAGACCGCCGCCGCGATCAACCGGATCGGCACCGTGGCCGACGACGGCACCTACAACCTGGCGACCGGCGTGACGCTGTCCAACGCGGGCAACGACGCCACGATCACCCTGGCGACGAACCTGGCGGACGGCGACACGCTGACCATCGACTTCGCCGACCAGCAGTTCACCTACACCAACAACACCGGAGCCGCCGTGGCGATCGCCGATCTGGACGACATCGTCGCCGCGGGTCTGTCGACCCTGGGCGTCGAGGGCGTCACGGCGGCGGTGAGCGCCGCGGGCGTGGTTACGGTGACCTCGACGAACAAGTTCGAGGGCATCACCATCCAGGGCACGTCGCCCTCCACCACCGTGGTGGTCGACCCCGATGCGGGCGGCGCGATCGCGGCGGGCGCGGCGGGCGCGGCCGGCACGCTGGTGGCGCGGGCCGAGACGGTGTCCCTCGGCGGCGCCGGCAACATCGGCGGCGTGGTCAACGAAGGCGACGGCTTCCGCATCTCGCTGGACGGCCAGAACTTCGACTACGTGGCCAAGGAAGGCGACACGCTGAACGACGTGGCCCTGGGCCTCAAGCGCGTCATCGACGCCGGCGGCCTCGACGGCATCGCCGTTCAGGTGAACACCTCCGAAGACCCGGTGTCCACGCCGCCGAGCATCCAGATCGACAACGACAACGCCGCCACGGTGGCGCTGACGCTGGACGACGGCTCGGGCGGCGAAGCCTCCGGCGGCCTGGTGGGCCTCTCGGGAATCGACGTCTCCACCGGCGAGGGCGCCGAGCGCGCGCTCGCCAACATCGAGAGCCTGATCCAGACCTCCATCGACTCGGCCGCCGAGTTCGGTTCGGTCGAGGGCCGGATCGACATCCAGGCCGACTTCGTCTCCAAGCTGACCGACGCCTTCACCTCCGGCATCGGCGCCCTGGTGGACGCCAACCTGGAAGAGGCCTCGGCCCGTCTGCAGGCCCTGCAGGTCCAGCAGCAGCTGGGCATCCAGGCCCTGTCGATCGCCAACCAGGCCCCGCAGAGCGTCCTGTCGCTCTTCCGGTAAGCCTCGTCCTCGGAGGGCCGGTCCGCCGGCCCTCCGATCCCGCGCCGCGCCGCGGCGCGTCCGCAGACGCCCTTCGATCCGGCGGACCCGCCTTGAACGCCGGGCCGCCTCGGCAGGACCGCCTCCGCCCAGGCGGAGCCGCCTTCTCCGCGCCGAGACGTCAGAATGGAAGACGGAGCCCGCATGTCCTCCCCCGCCTCCGCCCCGCGCGCCTACGCCGCCCCGGCCCTCGCCGCGTCCGCCTACTCGGACGCCCAAGGGGCCGCCGTGACGCCGCGCCAGGCCGAATACCGCGTCTTCGCCAAGGCCACGCACCGCCTCTCGGACGCCGCCAAGGCCCTGGCGACCGACGAACCCGGCGCCTTCCCGCGCCTCGCCGCCGCCCTGCACGACAATCAGCGCCTATGGACGGCGCTCGCCGTCGACGCCGCCTCGGACGGCAACGGCCTGCCCGAAAGCCTGCGCGCCGGCATCGTCTCCCTCGCCGGCTTCGTGCGCGGCCATTCCGCCAAGGTCCTCGCCGGCGACGCCGCCGCGGGCCCCCTCATCGACATCAACGCCGCCCTCATGAAGGGCCTGCGCGGCGAAGGCGGAGCGGACTGATGCCCGGTCTCATCCTCAAGCTCGGCCCGGGAGAGCGGGTCATGGTCAACGGCGTCGTCGTCGAAAACGGCCCCCGCCGCTCGCGACTGAACATCCTCACGCCGGACGCCAACGTCCTGCGCCTGCGCGACGCCATCCACCCCGAAGAGGCGACGACCCCCGTGCGCCGCGTCTGCTACATCGCCCAGCTGGCCCTCGCCGGCGAGGCCGACGGCGCAGAGGCGCGCCGCCAGCTCCTCCTGGGCATCGAGCAGCTCTCCCAGGTCTTCCAGGACGCCGACAGCCGCGACCGTCTCGGCGAGGCGACCGGCCACGTCCGCGACGCCCGCTTCTACCAGGCCCTCAAGGCCCTGCGCTCGCTCCTGCCGCGCGAAGACCGCCTGATGGAGACCGCCGCGCCATGAGCTTCCAGCCCGTCGTCCCCTTGGGCGGCGCCCCCGGCTGGGCGCTCCTGCAGCGCACCGAAGACCGCCAGCGCGAGGTCTTCGACGCCCGCCCCGACGTCTCCCGCGAAGCCGCCCGCTTCGCCGAGCTCATCCCCACGGCCGCCACCGCCGAGGACCTGGTGTCCGACCGCCGCCTCCTGCGCGTCGCCCTCACCGCCTTCGGTCTCGAAGACGAGATCGACAAGCGCGCGCTGATCCAACGCGCCCTCGAGTCGGACCCGTCCGACCCGCAAAGCTTCGCCAACCGCCTGGTGGACCGCCGCTATCGCGACCTCGCCTCCGCCTTCGGCTACGGCTCCCTGCTCGGCCCCAAGATCCTCGACCCGGGCTTCGCCGACACCATCACCGACGCCTATCGAGAGCGTCGTTTCGAGCTCGCGGTCGGCGAGTCGAACCCCGACCTGCGCCTCGCCCTCAACGCCCGGCGCGAACTCGCCCGCCTCGCCCGCACCAGCGGCGTGGAGGAGAACGGCTGGTTCGCCGTCCTGGGCGACCGCCCCCTGCGCGCCGTCGTCGAAGGCGCCCTCGGCCTGCCGGAGGCCTTCGCCCAGGTCGACGTGGACCGCCAGCGGGACACGCTCGAAGAGCGCATGCAGGCGGCCTTCGGCGCCTCCAGCCCCAAGGCCTTCGAAGACCCCGACGTCCTGGACGACTTCATCAACCGCTTCCTGATCCGCGCCGAGGCCGCCGCGGGCCCCACGTTCGCGACCCCTGGCGCGGCGGCCCTGTCGCTGCTCTCCTTCGGCCTCGGCCCGGCCGCCTCGCAATCCCTGATCCTCTCGGGCGCCGCCCCCTGACCACGGTTCGGGCCGCCGAAACGCGCGGGGCGTCGACCCGTCCGCATCGCGGCCTCGTCCCTCACGCGCCGCGCCCTCCTCTCCGGGCCTGCGGCCGCCCGCTCAAAAACCTCGAGGACGCCCTCCAGCGCCCTTCCCCCCTCAGCAACGCCTCGAAAAACGGGCCGGGCGGGCGCCGACCCGCCGCCGCCCCCCCTGCCGCGCCGGGGAGGGCGGGCGAGCGGCCGCGGCAGGGGGGCGGCGGCAGGTCGACCGCGCAAGACGTCGAGGCCGTCCGCGCCTCGCCTCACGGCTGCGTCCCGGCCTCCCGCACCTCTCCGATCACCCTCACGCCCCACACGGCTCCGGGCGTCAGCGCCAGGGGCAGCGCGTTCGGCATCCCCGCGATCCCGGTCTCCATGGCATAGATCGAGCGCAGCGAGCGCCACAGCCCCCCATGCGCCACGATCAAAACGCCTTCCGCCCCGCCCGTGATCCGCGCCATGGCCCCTACGACCCGCCGCCGAAACTGCAAAAAACTCTCGCCGCCCTCCGGAACCGCCTCCCCCGTCCAATACTTCGCCAAGGGCCAGGTCGAATGCGGCCGATCCTCATGCACCCCCAGATGGCACTCCATCAGCGCCGCGTCCGTCTCCACCGCCAGCCCCATCGCCCGCCCCGCCGCCTCCGCCGTCAGCCGCGCCCGGCTCAGCGGGCTCGCCACGATCCGCCGGATCGGCTCTCCCGCCAGCCGCTCCGCCGCCGCCTCGGCCTGCGCCACGCCCCGCTCGCTCAAAGGCGAATCGATCTGCCCCTGAAAGATCCCGTCGCGGTTGTAGGTCGTCTCGCCATGCCTCAGAAAATGAAACGGCCGGGCGAAGACGGGCGGCTCGAAACCGGGATCGGGCGGGGTCATGGGCGTCTCCGGGGCGCGGCTGCAACGCGTCGCACCCTGCCCCGGATCGCGCCCCCGCCCAATCCCTTTCCTTGAGCGCGCGTCCGTTCCGCACTAACCTAATCGCAAGCCCGGCGCCGGGGCGACGGTCGACCGCAGGCGCGATGATCGGAGGAAGCCGCCCTGACGAAAGGCGTTTCCGCAGGGCCCCAGGCCCCGCGCCAAAGAGCCGACGGTCCGAACGAGGACCTGCTCGCCCTCATCCTGCGCTCGCTCGAAGACGACAAGGCCGAGGACGTCGTCACCATCCCCCTCGCCGGCAAGTCCGAGATCGCCGACCACATGGTGGTCGCCTCGGGCCGCTCGACCCGCCAGGTCTCCGCCCTGGCCGACAAGCTGCTGGAGCGGCTCAAACGCGACGCCGGCGTCCTCGCCAAGGCCGAGGGCATGGAGGCTGCCGACTGGGTCCTCATCGACGCCGGCGACGCGGTGATCCACATCTTCCGCCCCGAAGTGCGCGACTTCTACCAGCTCGAAAAGATGTGGCAGCCCCCAGCCGAAACGGCGGCGGAAACGCCGGCCCCCGCCCGCGCCACGGCCTGATCCCAGGCCCTTGCGCATCCACCTGCTCGCCGTCGGCCGCGCCCGCGGCGGGCCGGAGGCCGCGCTGACCGAGGACTACCTCGCCCGCTTCGACCGGACGGGCCGCCCTTTGGGCCTCGGCCCGGCGCGTCTGGCCGAGGTCGAAGACAAGCGCGGCCGCGGCGCCGACGCCGAGGCCGCCCTCCTGCTCGCCGCCATCCCCGACGGCGCCGCTCTGATCGCGCTGGACGAGCGGGGCCGCGCCCTCTCCTCGCCGGACTTCGCGGCACGCCTCGCCCGCTGGCGGGACGACGGCCGCCGCGACTGCGCCCTCGCCCTCGGCGGGGCTGACGGCCATGGCGAGGCCCTGCGCGCTCGCGCCGACCTCGCGCTGTCCTTCGGCCCCATGGTCTGGCCGCACATGCTCGCCCGAGCCATGGCGGCCGAGCAGCTCTACCGAGCCGCCTCCATCCTCGCCGGCGCCCCCTACCACCGCGCCTGACCTGGGCCGTCAACGCCCCGGGGTGCTCTCGCCTCCGGGGCATCGAGCCCCATCGGCTCGCGCGCTATCGCGCGGGCGCCTGGAATGGCAGGTGTCGGTCTGGCTTTAAGAAAAATCGCTGCTTGCTGGGGAAGGCCCGCAGGGGGCCTGTCTCGAGCGTCCGCCGAGTCGCCCCGCGCCTCAAGGCCGAGCCGGCCCGAAGAGGGCCGGTCGCTCCGCTGCGCTGCGCGAGCCTTGACCCGCGGGACGACTCGGCTCGCGCTGCCTTCAGATCGACGGCGCGGACGCGCAGGGCGGGTTTCGACCCGCCACGCTTAACCTTTCCGAAACCCCAATCCGACGCTGTGCGGACACGTGCTGCACGCTCGCGGGACAATCGCGGCGCCTTTGCCGCAAGCGCGGCGCACGCGCCGTGCACCGGACATGCACGCTTGCGGCACGCAAGCGGGACGCGCCTGCCCGCCGCTTGCGCCCCGATCGCCGCCGCCCCTAGAACGGGCCTCGATCCAGCGGAGCGCGCCATGACCCAGACCGTCCCGAAGCCCCCGAGACCTCCGACGGTCCTGCTGATTCTCGACGGCTGGGGCCTGCGAGACGCGACCGAGGGCAACGCCGTGGCCCAGGCCGCCACGCCCCATTTCGACCGGCTCATGGCTCTCGGTCCGGCAACCACGCTGACCGCCTGCGGCAATGCCGTCGGCCTGCCCGAAGGGCAGATGGGCAACTCCGAAGTCGGCCACACCAATATCGGCGCCGGCCGCATCGTGTGGATGGACCTGCCCCGCATCGACGCCGCCATCGAGACCGGGGAGTTCCAAAAAAACGTGGTTCTGCAGAGTCTTGCCGCTAAAGCCACGGCCGCGGGCGGCTCCGTCCACCTGGCCGGCCTGGCCTCCCCCGGCGGCGTTCACTCCCACCAGCGCCACATCGCCGAGGCCGCCCGCGCCCTCGCCGCCCACGGCCTGACGGTCCACGTCCACGCCTTCCTCGACGGCCGCGACGTCGCCCCGAAATCCGCCGGCCCCCAGCTCGCCGAACTGGACGCCGCGCTGCCGCCCGGCGCGGCCCTCGCCACCCTCTGCGGCCGCTTCTACGCCATGGACCGGGACAACCGCTGGGACCGAGTCGCCCAGGCCGCCTCCCTCCTCCTGGCCGGGAAGGGCGCCCGCCATGCCGATGCGGGCGAGGCGCTCGCCGCCGCCTATGCCGCTGAAGAGAGTGACGAATTCGACACGCCCCGCGCCCTCGCCGACTATCCCGGCATGGCCGAAGGCGACGCTCTTCTGTTCCTCAACTTCCGCGCCGACCGAGCCCGAGAGCTGCTCCACGCCCTCATCGACCCCGCCTTCGACGCCTTCGACCCCGGCCCCCGCCCGGCCCTGTCCGCCATCGCCGGCCTCGTCGAGTACTCCGCCGATCTCGCCCGCCTGATGCCCGCGATGTTCCCGCCGCAGGACATCGCCAACACCCTCGGCCAGTGGCTCTCCCGCCAGAATCGAACTCAGCTGCGCCTCGCGGAAACCGAGAAGTATCCCCACGTCACCTTCTTCCTGAACGGCGGCGAAGAAACCCCGCGCGACGGAGAAACCCGTCACATGGCCCCTTCTCCCAACGTGCGCACCTACGACGCTCAGCCCGAGATGGCCGAGCCCGAGGTCACCCATCGCCTGGTGGAGGCCATCCGCTCCGGCAAGCACGACCTCATCGTCTGCAACTACGCCAACCCCGACATGGTCGGCCATACCGGCGACCTCGCCGCCGCCGTAGCCGCCTGCGAGGCGGTCGATCGCGGCCTTGGCAAAGCCCTGGCGGCGCTCGAAAAATCCGGAGGCGCGATGATCGTCACCGCCGACCATGGCAACTGCGAGACGATGATCGACCCTGACGCGGGCGGCCCCCACACGGCCCACACGCTCAACCCGGTGCCGTGCCTGCTGGTCGGCGGCCCGCCGGGCGCCCGCCTGCGCGACGGCGGCGTGCTCGGCGACCTCGCCCCGACCGTGCTGGAGCTGATGGGTCTTCCCCAACCGCCTGAAATGACGGGGCGTTCCCTTTTGATCCGAACCGCGCCGCCATGACCCAGCGCGCCGCCGCGGCGCTGGCGCTGGCAGTGCTCGTCGCAGGCGCCCCCGCAGCGGCCGCGTCGCTGACCCAAGCCGCCGCGGCCCTGCGCGACGCGGCTCAGGCCCTGGCCGAAAGCGACGCCGCCGGCCCTCGCGCCCAAGCGCTCGAGGCGCTGGAGGGCGCCCGCGGCGCGCTTCGCCACGCCCTCCGCCGCAATCTGACGCGCCGCCTGACGCTGACCGAAGCCCTCGCCGCTCGCCGAAAAGACCTGCTTCGCCTCGACGCGAACCGCTCCGCAGCGGCCCGCGCGCCGGTCCATGCCTGGGCCGTGCGGCCGGAAGGCCCCCTCGTCGCGGCCCGCGCGCTGGCGCGCGCCCAGGCGGGCCGTTCCGCCGCCTCGTCGGCTCTGGACGGAGCCGCTCTGGACCTCGCCGAGGCCACGGCCCGCGCCGAAGCGCTTGAAAGCGCGCGCCTTTCGGTCTTGAGCTTTGCGATCGACGCCTATGCCGGCGACCCCCCCCAAGCGGCCACGGCGGCCGCCTTGCTCAGCCGCGTCGCGCCGCCGCCGCCTCCTGCGCGCTTGCCGGGCCCTCGTCCGGCCGCGCCGGGCGACCTCCCGGCCCCTGTGCCGGCCACGGTCCTCTACCCTTTCGGAGCCCCGGACCGGCTCGGCCGGCCGACGCCCGGCATCACCCTCTCCGCCCCTGCCGGCGCCGCGCTGCGCGCGCCCGGCCCCGTCTCCGTCCTCATCGCGGAGCCGCTGCCCCATCGCGGCCTCGCCGCGGTGCTGGAGCTGGCGCCGGGGCGTCTTCTGATCCTCGCCGACCTCTCCGCCCTTTCCGTAGAGGCCGGGGCCACGCTGCCCGCCGGCGCCCTGATCGGTCACGTGGGCGTGCGCCCCTCGGCGCATCCCGACTTCGCGGTTGAACTCCCCGCCCCAACGGAGTCACCTTCGGAGGCAACGCTCTACATGGAAGCGCGGCAGGACGGGGCCGCCGTCGACCCCGCGCTCTGGTTCAACGGATATCGAGAGGCGCCTTCGCCATGAACAAGCTCTTCATCGCCGCCGCCGGAGGCGCCGTCGCCGGCGTTCTGGCCACGGCCCCGCTCATCGCGCCCCTGTCCGCGCAGGAGAACGACGCCCGCACGACCTACGAATATCTCGACCTCTTCGGCGATATCTTCGAGCGCGTGCGCTCCGCCTATGTGGAAGAGGTCAACGAGCGCGAGCTGATCGAGAACGCCATCAACGGCATGCTCACCAGCCTCGATCCGCACTCGTCCTACCTCGCGCCCGACGCCTTCGATGACATGCGCGTGCAGACCCGCGGCGAGTTCGGCGGGCTCGGCATCGAGGTCACCATGGAGAACGGCTTCGTCAAGGTCGTCTCGCCCATCGACGAGACGCCCGCGGCCGAGGCCGGAATCGAGGCCAACGACTACGTCACCCATATCGACGGCGAAAGCGTTCTGGGCCTGACCCTGGCCGAGGCCGTGGACCGCATGCGCGGCCCCGTCGGCTCCGACATCGTGATCACCATCGTACGGGAAGGCGCCGACGAGCCCTTCGACGTCACCATCACCCGCGCCAACATCAAGATCCGCGCCGCCCGCGCCCGGACCGAGGGCGACGTTGGCGTCATCCGCCTGACCAGCTTCACCGAGCAGACCTACGACAACATGAAAGCCGGGATCGAGCGCATCCAGAACGAGCTCGGGGGGGCCGAGAACGTCCGCGGCTACGTGCTCGACCTGCGCAACAATCCCGGCGGGCTGCTGAGCCAGGCCGTCGCCGTCTCAGACGCCTTCCTCGAAAAGGGGGAGATCGTGTCCACCCGCGGCCGCGATCTGGAGGACAGCGAACGCTACAACGCCGACGCCGGCGATCTGACCGACGGAAAGCCCGTCGTGGTGATCATCAACGAGGGCTCGGCTTCGGCGTCGGAAATCGTCGCCGGCGCCCTGCAGGACCATCGCCGCGCGATCATCCTGGGCGCCAAGAGCTTCGGCAAAGGCTCCGTTCAGACCATCGTGCCGCTGTCGGGCAAGGGCGCGATGCGGCTGACCACGGCGCGCTACTACACGCCCTCAGGCCGCTCCATCCAGGCGCTGGGCATCGAGCCCGACATCCTGATCGAGCAGCGCCGCCTCGAGATCGACGAGGAGGAGGAGAACGGCCGTCCCGTCCGCTCCGAAGCCGATCTGCGCGGCAGCCTGGAGCAGTCGCTCGACGAGGACGAGCTCAACCAATTCATGGAAGAGCGCGCCCGTCACGAGGCCACCGCCGAGCTGCGGCGCGAGGATCTGCAGCTCGCCTACGCCCTCGACGTGCTGACCTCCCTGACCCTCTACGGCGCCAACCAGTGAGACGGCGCGGACGATGAGCAAAGGGGCCGCGGCCCGCCCGCCGCTGACCGACGACGAGATCGAGGCGCTGCCCTATCGGCCCTGCGTCGGGCTGATGGTGCTCAACGCGCGCCACGAGGTGTTCGTCGGCCAGCGGCTCGATTTCCGCTCCGACGCCTGGCAGATGCCCCAGGGCGGCATAGACCCCGGCGAAACCCCGCTCGAGGCCGCGCTGCGCGAGCTGGGCGAGGAGACCGGCATCCGCCGCGACCGCGTCGCGCTGCTGGCGGAGGGCTCGGACTGGATCCCCTACGACCTGCCCCGCGACCTGATCCCCAAGCTTTGGAAAGGCCGCTACCGGGGCCAGACCCAGCGCTGGTTCGCCTTCCGCTTCCTCGGCGAGGACGCGGAGATCGACATCGAGACGGAACACCCGGAGTTCAGCCGCTGGGAATGGTCGCCGCGCGACGACGTGCTGAACCGCATCGTCCCCTTCAAGCGCGCCACCTATCGCAGAGTGCTGGAGGACTTTTCGCATGTCTTCGGCTAGTCGCCCAAGCGCCGGCCCTGTCGCGCTCGCCCGCGACGCCGCGGCGGCGGTGCGCCTGTGCCTGGTCCGGTACCTGGACGTCGAGGGCCGCTCAAGCCGGTTCGAGTACTGGGCTTTCGTGCTGTTCGCCCTGGCGGCGCAGAAGCTCATGGCGACGGCGGACGCGGCGCTGTTCGGGATCGACCACATGGGCGGCCCGCTCGGCATCGCGACGGCCCTGGCGCTGGCGGCGCCCACGGTCGCGGTGGCGACGCGGCGGCTGCACGACGTCGGCCGCTCCGCCTGGTGGCTGCTGCTGGCCTTCGTGCCGGTCGTCGGCGTTCTCGCCCTCCTCTACGTCTTTCTTCAGCCGGGGGACCGGAACCGCAACGCCTACGGGCCGCCGCCCTCGGCGCCGGCCGGCGCACCGGCTTGACGAGAACCGCGCCGGGTCACGCCGCCGATGGCTGAACCCCGCGCCGCAGAATGCGCCGCCCCTCGATCTCGCCCGCCTCGCAGAAGCCCATGGCCCGGTAGTAGGACAACGCGCCGGGATTGCTTGGCCGCACCACCGCGTTCAAGCGCCGCCAGCCCGCGGCACGCGCCGCCGGCAAGCTCGCCGCGAAAAGGCGCGCGCCGAGCCCTCTGCGGCCCTGGTCGAGCGACACGAAGGTCGCCATATCGCCCACATCATGAGGCAGATCCGGATGCGGCTCGACCCATTGAAAGCCCAGGATGCGGCCCGCCTCTTCGATCACATGCAGAACCAGACGCGGGTCCGGCGCCTCGAACAGCACGTCGAAGGTGCTGGCGTGGACCGGCCCTTCCATCGCCGTCAGACCGCCCGCCTCAATAATAGGGCCCAGCACATCGGCCATCCCCGCCGCATCCTCCGCTCGCGCCATCCGCGTTTCGATGGCCATCGCCGTCGCCCTCCCGCTGAACGCAATCGCCCTGCGCCGTCAAGCGCAGGGCGATGTGGATCCGCGCTTGGCCCGCGCTTCAGGCAGAAAGATGGCCTTGCAGGAACTTGTAGTCGTTGACCCGCTGCGCGGCGATGATCTTGGCGTCCTCGCCCACCGCGCTATCCAGCGCCGCCTCGGCCTCGGCGATCTTCGCCGCGAACCACGCGCCGTCCGCTTCGGCGGTCGTGACCGCCTCTTCGGCCAGAATTGAAGCGGTCTCGGCGTTGATCTCAGCGAAGCCGCCTGTGACCACATAGGCCTCGGACGTGCCGCCCGACCGAACGGTGATCACGCCCGGCCGCAGCGTCGTCAGGAAAGGCGCGTGGTTGGGCATGGCTGTAAGATCGCCCTCCGCGCCGGGGATCTGGACGCTGTCGGCCTCGCCGGAAGCGAGCATCCGCTCCGGCGAGACGAGGTCGTAGGCGAAGGCCATCGCGATGCTCCCGATCAGGCCGCTTCGGCGGCCAGCTTCTGGGCCTTGGCGATCACCTCGTCGATGTCGCCGACCATGTAGAAGGCCGCTTCGGGCAGGTGGTCGAACTCGCCGGCGCAGACGCGCTTGAAGCTGTCGATGGTTTTTTCGAGCGGCACCTGCACGCCCGGGGAGCCGGTGAAGACCTCCGCCACGTCGAAGGGCTGGGAGAGGAAGCGCTGGATCTTGCGCGCCCGCTGCACGGTCAGCTTGTCCTCTTCGGAAAGCTCGTCCATGCCGAGGATCGCGATGATGTCCTGCAAAGCCTTGTAGCGTTGCAACGTCTCCTGCACCTGGCGGGCGACGGCGTAGTGCTCATCCCCGATCACCGCCGGGTCCAGCAGACGCGACGTCGAATCGAGCGGGTCCACCGCGGGATAGATGCCCAACTCCGAAATGGCGCGCGACAGCACGGTCGTCGCGTCGAGGTGGGCGAAGGACGTGGCCGGCGCGGGGTCGGTCAGATCGTCCGCCGGCACGTAGATCGCCTGCACCGAGGTGATCGAGCCGTTCTTGGTCGAGGTGATCCGCTCCTGCATCGCGCCCATGTCGGTCGCCAGGGTCGGCTGGTAGCCCACGGCCGAGGGGATGCGGCCCAGAAGCGCCGACACCTCGGAGCCCGCCACGACGAGACCCCAGCAAGCAAAACAAAACAAAACACGCGCGAAACGCGGTCGAACCAAGGGATACACGCGTGCGTGCAGCGCACGGGGAAACTAACG